>CBDVBU010000025.1:0-18047 GCA_965372295.1 uncultured Phycisphaerae bacterium | reverse complement strand
ACTGGGATGTACGAAAACGGGCTGCATAGCCCTGCCAGAAAATCTGGTCGCACCCTAGTTCGCTCTGGTAGACAAACTGCTTGCTTTCCCTGGTGGATGAAGTAGAATGAACGAAGGTATAGTTCATTTTAACGGCTCCCATTTTATAAAACACGAGGTAGCTTATGGCAAAGCAGAACGAGTCCGCCGCGGCTGTGTTGAGGAAGTTGCCCGCCGTAGACACACTTCTAAAAGAACCTGATTTGGAGAGTAGTGCCGCCAAACTGGGCAGGACGGTTGTCGTCAATTCAATCCGCCAGGCGATTGAAGAAGTTCGAGAGCTTCTAATGGCCCAAGTCCTTGCTGAGACGGATGAAAATGCAATTCGTCAGAAAATAATTACCGATGTCAGGCATCGCCTCAAAGCCATTTCCCTGCCGCACTATCGAAGAGTCGTCAACGCGACGGGTATCATTTTGCACACCGCTCTTGGGAGGGCGGTTCTCTCTGCTCAGGCGCTGCGCCAGATTCATGATGAGCTGTCAGGGTATTCCCTGCTACAGGCCAATCTCGAAACCGGCAAACGTTCACAGAGAGATGAGCATATCGGTCAGCTCCTTCAGCAACTAACAGGCGCTGAGGCCGCTACTGTTGTCAATAATAATGCGGCTGCCACCAGTATTGTTCTAAATACCGTCGGCAATGGAAAAGAAGTTATTGTTTCTCGCGGTCAGCTCGTAGAAATAGGGGGTTCATTCCGCCTGCCGGATGTGATGGCCTTCAGCGGCGCCAAACTCGTTGAGGTCGGAACCACGAACAAAACGCACCCGCGCGACTACATAAATGCCATTACCGAAAACACCGCCGCGATACTCCGCGTTCATCCGAGCAACTACAAGATTCAGGGTTTTTCGTCAGAAGTATCGCTCGATGAGCTTGTCGAGATAGCCCATGAACACGGGCTGGTAATGATCGACGATGTCGGCGCCGGTGCACTCATCGATTTTTCTCAGTTCGGATTTGAACCTGAGCCGACCCTGAGCGAATCGATTGCTAAAGGGGCCGACATTGTCACTTCGAGTGCCGACAAGCTGATCGGCGCCTCCCAGGGGGGTATCATCCTCGGCAGGGCGAAACTGATAGACGCCGTGCGGAAAAATCAGTTCGCAAGAATTGTCCGCGTTGGAAAACTCACTCTTACGGCGTTGGAAGCCACACTGAAATTATTTCTTGATGAATCGATCGCTCTTCGTGAGGTTCCAACGCTAAAAATGCTAAGACGAGATTCCTCCGAAATCGCCAAACAGGCTGAGCGTTTGGCACTGGAGTTGAGCAAGAGCGTTTCCGGTGTTGCTGTTACAACGATCTGTGGTTTTTCGCAAATGGGCAGTGGTTCCCTGCCGGCACAGAATCTGGCAACGACGCTGGTGGCGCTGCAGCCGGAAAAAATCAGTGCAGAATCGCTGGCACAACAGCTTCGCCAATACAGCACGCCGATTTTCACGCGCATCCGGAACGACCAGGTCCTGATCGATCCCCGAACACTTCTGAGCGGAGATGATGAGATAGTGGTTAAAGCACTCCATGAGATTTTTAGGCCGGAGAAATGACAGGCGATGAGTACGGCACAAAAGAACATTACCCTCGGTACGGCCGGTCATATAGATCATGGTAAGACCGCGCTGATTAAATGTCTGACCGGCTGCGACACGGACCATCTCAAGGCTGAGAAAGAACGTGGAATGTCCATTGACCTTGGATTTGCCCCATGCACGGTCTCCGGGCTGGAGGTCGGCATCGTTGATGTCCCCGGCCATGAGAATTTTATCAAGACAATGGTCGCCGGGGCCACCGGAATTGACGGTGTCATTTTTGTAATCGCCGCCGATGACGGTGTGATGCCGCAAACTCGCGAGCACTTCGACATCCTCACGCTACTCGGCGTTAAATACGGAATCGTGGCTTTGACTAAAGTCGATGCCGTCGAGCCTGCCCGTGTTAAAAAAGTCACCGCCGAGGTTAAGGAATTTCTTGCAGGCACATTCCTGGAAGATGCCCCGATTCTCCCCGTATCCAGTATAACCGGCGAAGGTTTCGATACTTTTTATGAGGCTCTCAAAGGGCTTGTCGATACCATCGAGCCGAAAAAGACTGACGGCGTGTTCCGGCTGCCGGTCGAACGGACTTTCTCTATCAAGGGCTATGGAACGGTGGTGACCGGCATTCCGGTCGCAGGTTCGGTCAAAACCGGCGATGATGTCGTCCTTTTCCCGCACGGGACGAAAGGCCGAATTAAGACCGTGCAGGTTTATAAGAGAAACAGCGACACCGCTATGGTCGGCCAGTGCGCGGCGATCAATGTTCCTCAGTGGGATTACAAAGACATCGAACGCGGCTGTACCGTCACGCTCAGCAATTATTTCTTGCCTCAGCAGTGGCACCTGTGCAGCCTTCGGATTCTCCCTCATGTAAAATCCCCACTCAAAAACGGCGCGAATATAAAATTCCACACCGGCACCTCCGAAGCTGTTGCCACGGTATTCCTGCTGGAAGGCAGCAGCATCGCTGCCGACCGGGAGTGTCTCATTCAGGTCCGGTTGAATCGGCCGCAGCGGATTGTGGCGGCCCCCCGTGACCGGTTCATCCTGCGGAGTCTTTCGCCCGTGCAGACAATCGGCGGGGGAATGATTATCGAGGCTCTGGCGAAAAAGCTAAAACGCAGTGACGAGCGGATATTGCAGGATGCCCTCGATAGGGCAAAAGCGGTAGTGACCGAGCGGGATTTCGTCGAGTATTGCATAAAGACCGCTGAAGATTTTGCCGCCGGCGAAAACGAGGTTTCGGTTCGTGCCAAGATGCTGCCGGGGCCGTTAAAGGAAATTCTTGCCGGCCTTGTTGATGGTGGCGAGGTCTTGAATTTAAGCCCAAAGCTGTTTATTCATCGTGACACATGTCGTGATGTCCAGCAAAAACTGCTTGATATTGTCGGCGATTTTCATCGTAGTAAGCCTGAAAGTCCGGGGCTGAGCACTGAGCAGTTACACGAAGCGTCCCGCCTGAAAAAGGAAGTTTTCGATGGCCTCGTAGAGATGCTCGTCTCGCAGGGCAAACTCGTCGAAAGGAAACATCGCCTGGCGCTGCCGGAGCATCAAGAGACTTTCAGCGACGACGAGCAAAAAATGCTCCGGAGCATTGAATCACTCTTCAAAACTCGGCCTTTCAATCCCCCTAAATATGAAGAAGTTGCTGAACATACCAGGACGGACCATGAAAGGATTCGGAAAATACTCAAAATCTTGATCGAGCAGGAACAGCTTGTCCGTGTAGATAAGGACCTTCTTTTTCACCGCGAGGCTGTTGAGCGGGCCCGAGAAGCGTTAGTCACATACATCACTGAGCAGGACGGTCTGGAAAGTGTCAAGTTCAAGTATCTGCTCGATACGACCAGGAAATTCGCCATCCCGCTTCTCGATTACTTCGACCGAATTGGAGTGACCAGACGTGTGGGTTACACGCGACTTTTGAAATCATAGACAATTACTGACAGGACAAGATAAATGCGTTTTGGAAAAATATCAGCCACGCTTTTGAGTATAGCCGGGGCGACATTTGTTCTTTTGTTTCTATGCCAGCCCGGCTGAGGCAATCCACTTGCGATCCTTGGAGGATTGCTGGTAATGTTCTCGTTTCCCGCCGCCCTGGTATTCGGTATCATTGGCATAATTTATGACAATCACATGCTGCTTTCTATCATTTCAACACTGCTCGCTGGCGTGATAATGTTATTCTTTGTATATATGCTCGGAATGTAAATCGTGGGCAAAAGGCCTTCCTCCGGCGGCTCTTAAACCGAGCATCTCCACCTGATTTTGTCAACAAATCCACATATAATCAGGCATCAATAAGCCCATTTTTAGCTGAAAATCGCAGCTTAAGCATGAAATTCCAAAAAAAGTGGAAATTATTTTGTTTTTCTATTGACGTTGGATTACAGATGTAGTATTTTGTGTATAATTACAAATGTAATCTTAGGAGATTGAATTATGAAAAAGCTCCCAAAAATATCCGAATCGGAATGGCTGGTCATGCGTGTGCTCTGGTCGAAAAGCCCTCTGGCGGCACAGGAAGTTTTCGAGCAGCTCGATGCAACGACAAAATGGAAACCCAAAACGATCAAGACTTTGATTGATAGGCTGGTGAAAAAAGGGGCCGTCAAATATGAAAAGGATGGAAGGCGATACATGTACTATCCTGTGGTTGGCCGGGACGAATACGTTACGAAGGAAAGGCGTTCATTCGTTCGGCGGGTTTACGGCGGGATAACCAAGCCGATGCTCGCTGCGTTTCTCGAAGATGCAGAGCTTTCAGCCGACGACATATCGGAACTCAAAGAAATTCTCGAACAAAAGGCGGAGGAATAAAAATGGAATCTCTAAGTATTCAGTTCCAGCCGTTCTTTGAATGGCTGCTGCGGACAACGCTACAGGCAAGTGTGTTGATTTGCCTGATTCTTTTGCTTCAGGCCGTGCTGCGAGACAAGCTGGGTGTTCGTTGGCATTATTGCCTATGGCTAGTGTTATTGGTGCGCATGGCAATGCCCTGGACACCTGCGAGCCGGGTAAGCCTGTTCAATTTGCTGCCGCAATCGATGTCTCAGAGACAATTCAAACATGCCAAAGTGCAGAGTGCTGACTCTATTGCGGCAAGCGCGAACACAAGTGAATCAACACAAGTCTCGACGACAGCGGCTGCGCAAGACAGCCGAGAGGTAGTGACAGTAACGCCTCAAATACGCAACGAGACTAAAGGGCAGTCGAAATCAGCTTTTTTTGAACTTGCGGATATACTGCCGCTGGTTTGGCTGGCAGGGGGGCTGGTTTTGGGAACATACGTTTGCGCAAGCAACTTTAATCTTTTGAGGATCGTCAAACGCCGGCGTCCTTTGACCGACCAGAAAATTCTCGATCTGCTTGAAGATTGCAAATCACAGATGGGCATCCGTACCATCCTGGGCGTTGTGACAACGGACAAAGTCAAAAGCCCGGCACTTTTCGGCTTTGTACGGCCACGCCTCCTATTACCTGAAGGGATGATTGAGACTCTGGATCAACAAGAGCTGCGCTATATTTTACTTCACGAATTAGCTCATCTGAAACGGCACGACATCTACATCGGATGGCTGATGAGCCTGCTGCAAATCTTGCATTGGTTCAATCCGCTTATCTGGCTGGCTTTTTATCGCATGCGCTCGGACAGGGAATTGGCCTGCGATGCCCTGGTCATGGACCGCACGCAGAGCGACGAGCCCAAAAGCTACGGCCGAATCATCGTCAATCTTGTAGAACGTTTTTCCCGCCCCCAGCGCCTGCCCGGCATGGCGGGAATCCTGGAAACCAAAGCTCATTTGAAAAGGAGAATTACCATGATTGCACGATTCAAAAAGAACTCATATCAATGGTCACCTCTGGCAGTCGTTTTGATTATAATCCTGGCCTGTGTGTCCCTCCCCGACGCCAAACGCACGAAGGCCTCAGAAACTTCCGCTGCCAAGCCTGGCCGCAACATAACGCTTCGGCAGGTATGGTCAGGGCCTGGCGTGGATTGCTATGGAGCACCTTCACCTGATGGCCGGTATCTCTCTTATGTGGACTGGGAGACAAGTGACCTCAATCATAATGACCTCGCCATCTATGAAATCGCCACCGGGAAGAAGCGCCGTCTTACGGATAATGCTTCCTGGTATGAATCCGACGAATATCAATTTGCCTTATCCTCGATATGGTCACCCGACGGTAAGCAGATTGCTTATCAATGGTGGTCAAAGGTCATCGAATTGTGCGTTATCGGGATAGACGGCTCAAAGCCTCGAATTCTTTATGGTTCTGAGGAAAGGGAATGGGTACGACCTTACGATTGGACCCCCGATGGCAGGCAAATTCTGGCATGCGTGGCGGGAAAAGACGGAAAAAACAGGATTGTGTTGGTTTCCGCTGCGGATGGTTCTGTGCGTATTCTAAAGACGCTGGACAAATACTATGGCCTCAGGGACTCCAGTTGGTACACACCGAAGAATATGAGTTTTTCACCGGACGGACGCTACATTGTCTATGACTTTCCACAAAAAGAAGACTCACATGACATTTCCCTTATGTCTACTGATGGAAGTCGTGAAATTTCTTTGGTTGACCACGCTGCCAGTGACTATGTGCTCGGTTGGGCGCCGGATGGAAGAAATATCATTTTTGCCAGTGACCGAACCGGAACTGTACGTGTATGGCTCATTGCGGTCGCTGATGGAAAACCTCAGGGAGGTCCGGAATTGGTTAAGGCCGATATAGGGAGATTTGGCCCGATGGGACTAACCGAGGATGGTTCTTTCTACTACAGCCACAGTCCCAGCCCATATAAGAATGATGTATATATCACAGAAATTGACCCGGAAACAGGTAAAATCGTAGCTGCCCCCCACGAGGCTATAAAGACTTACATGGAATCCAACACAACACCGGATTACTCACCTGATGGCAAATATCTGGCATACATTTCCAGACGGCCGCCACCGCTGAAAATGCTTGGTGCAACCACACCTCTTGGCAATGTTATCTGTATTCTTTCTCTGGAAACCGGTGAGGAACGCGAATTCAAGCCAGGAATGAACAGTTTTGGTTTCCCTCAATGGTCTCCTGATAGCCGCTCGATTATGGTGGTAAATTTTGAAGACGATAACAAGAACGTGGGGCTTTATCGGATCGATGCTCAGACAGGCAAAGGTAAACTTGTGGTAATGAGTGAGGATAATAAAAGATTCTATGGGCATTTGTGGGGCGCTGACGGAAAATTTATCTTCATAGTGCGCGTCGTGCGCACAGGCGATCAGGATAAACATTTTTGTCAAATCGTAATTCGGGACATTGAAAACGGCGTGGAAAATGAACTGTATCGTGGAGGCCGGTCAGATTTATTCAGTATATCCCTCTCACCAGATGGCAAATGGCTGGCTTTCCTCGATAAGGGCAAGAAAAGAACCCTGAGAATCATGCCGGCTACCGGAGGTGAATCTCGCGAGATTCACATCTTTGATAAGGAGGACAACAGATATACTCCACATACCTGGACTGCGGATGGAAAGTACATCCTCATGCCAAAGTTTCGCCCACCAGAAGCTGACGGGAAATGGGATTTGTGGCGAATCCCCGTAGAGGAGGGAGAACCTCAGAACTTTGGATTTGAAATGGCGTCCATCTTGCAGTTAAGCGCTCATCCCGATGGCCAACATATTGCCTTCTCCACCACTACCAGTAGGCGTGCAGAAGTGTGGGTGATGAAGAACTTCCTGCCGACGACTGTCGCTTCTGCTGCGAAATGACGACGACGTCAACGAGAGCCATATCGGACAGCGGTGCTCTGGTGGCCGTGATTTGAGGAGCTGCGATTTCGCATTTTGTGTGGAATCGCAGGCGCAGCAAAGACACGCTTACTGATCGTAAGGTCTTTGAAAAGAGACTGCGGCAATGCCCGGCGTCCTCGGCGAGATGGCTTCGGCGCTGTACTTCTCGCGATGACACAAAACAGACACCAGCAGGTTGCGGAAAAGGTCTGTCAGCAGATAATTTCACACCTTAGCAGCTCCTGAAGGCACAATTCTCTGGAAATTTTCGGCTATTCCTGGTATAATATATCGTTGCAGCACCCAACGACCACGACATTAATGCAAAAAACTGAGGAATTCTTGTCACAGAATTCATTTTTTGTCGTCTATAAGAGTGGGGGAGCATTAGTTGTTGAGGTGCGCCTTGATTTTGGCAGAAATCCGAAAGGGCTGAGATGGGACAGACTACCGAGCAAACAGTTGGACACAACCATAAGAGCGGAGGCGTTGACGAAAGCGAGTTGATGGCTCGCTTGCATAAGGGCTATGCCAGCTTAAAGCATCAGATACACAAAGTCATCGTCGGTCAGGATGAGGTGATCGATTCGATGCTATGCTGCATGCTCGCCGGGGGGCACTGCATCGTCCAGGGTGTGCCGGGACTGGCAAAGACGATGATGGTGCATGCGGTAGCCGATTCGATGAGACTGACCTTTAACCGCATTCAATTCACGCCCGATTTGATGCCTTCGGACATAACCGGCGCCGATATTATTCAGCGGGATCCACAGTCAAAAAAGAGAAAATATGAGTTTATACAGGGGCCGATTTTTGCCAACGTGGTTTTGGCGGATGAGATAAACCGCACGCCTCCCAAAACGCAGGCGGCACTCTTGCAGGCGATGCAGGAACGCGAGGTAACTGTTGCCGGCAGAACGTTTAAGCTCGATGAACCGTTCTTTGTGCTGGCCACGCAGAATCCGATCGAGCAGGAGGGGACATATTCTCTGCCGGAGGCCGCTTTAGACAGGTTTATGTTTATGATCTTCATCGATTATCCCACGGCCAAGGAAGAGCACATGATAGTCAAGCAAACTACGACGAGAAAGAAGATATTCGTCCAGCAGGTGCTTGACAGGAATGATATGGTGCTGTTTCAGGAGATTGTTCGAATGGCGCCCGTCAGTGACATGGTGATAGCGTACAGCATAAAACTGGCCCGCGCGACCCGGCCGGACGATCAGCTTGCCACACCAATGGTCAAGAAATACCTGAAATGGGGTGCCGGCCCGAGAGCGGGGCAGTTCATGACGCTTGGGGCAAAGGCGAAGGCGCTGATCGAAGGGCGCGTTACGCCGAGCTTCGATGATGTGAAAGTAGTCAGCAAACTCGTGCTGAGACATCGCATTATTCCCAACTTTAACGCAGAAGCCGACGGCATCGGCGTCGAGGGGCTTCTCGATGACCTTATCGAAAATGTCTCGCCGCCGAAATAACAGTCACAAAAATCAGCGGCAATTTAATGGGACAGGACAGTGAGACAGAATCGCAAATATCTTGACCCGATATTTCTGAGCAAGCTGGGGAATATGGACCTGGTCGCCCGCTGTGCGGTGGAGGGTTTTTTTGCCGGGCTGCACCCGAGTCCGTTTCACGGCTTCAGCGTCGAATACAGCGACCACCGGGAATACCATGCCGGCGATGAGCTTAAATTCGTCGATTGGAAAGTTTTCGGCAGGAGCGACAAACTGTATATAAAGCAGTTCCAGCAGGAGACTAATACGACAGCCTATATCCTGCTGGACAGCAGCAAGAGCATGTCTTTTGCCGGCGATGGTGTGGTCAGCAAAATGGACTATGGCTCATATCTTGCGGCGGCCCTGAGCTATCTGATGTTAAGCCAGAGTGACAGCACAGCCCTGATATTATTTTCTGATAGAGTGGTGAAGCATATCCCGCCCAGGTCGAAACGCACGCATCTGAATATAATCCTTACGGCACTGCAATATAACAGGCCGGCGGGGCAGACCAACCTGGCCGGTGTTCTTCATACGATTGCCGAGACGACAAAAAGACGGGGTATTGTCATTCTGATTTCCGATTTGCTCGATGACGAAGCCGATATCTTTCAGGGCCTGGCCCATTTGAAATTTCTCAAACACGATGTAATTGTTTTTCATACGATGGACCATCAGGAGCTTAATCTCGATTACGAAGGGCTGATTCAGTTCGAGGATTTGGAATCCAAGGCCAGGATGCGCGCCTTTCCGCAATCGCTGCGAGAAGGCTATCGGCAGCGGGTAGCAGAATTTCTGGATAATATTGAAAAGACAACCGGTAACAGCGGCATCGACTATTGCCTGCTCGATACTTCCGAGCCTCTCGATAGGGCGCTGGTCGCGTATTTATCAAAGCGAAAGAGAATGATGTGAGCTTTACGGAATGGATATTCCTGTTCGGCGGACTCGCAGTCGTAGGGCCTGTGATTGCCCATCTGCTGGCGAAGCCGCGATACAGACGGCTGCCGTTTACGATGCTTCGATTCTTGCGCTCGGGACAGGTAGAGAGCCAGTCCCGGCGAAAGCTGCGAGACCTGCTGATCCTGCTGCTTCGTTGTGCAATCATTGTCTTGATTGCGATGCTCTTTGCCAGGCCGCTGCTGCACATCCGGCTCAAGCCGTCACAGACCAGGTCCGTCTATTGCCTTGGCCTGGACAATTCTATGTCAATGGCATACTCCGACGGAAGCGGCAGCTATTTCGACAAGCTGAAAGATTCGGCCGTTGATTATATTCGCCCGGCGGAGAGCAACGCTTTATTCAATATTTGTGCTCTGGCCTCGGGAGATTGGATGCAGGGCCTGGGCAGAGAACAGGCGATGGCTGAGGTAAAGGGTTTGAAGATCGAACCGGGCAATGCCAACATCGTGGATTTTCTTTCGGGCCTGAGTCGAGCTAACCGCACAGAACATTTGGATGACGAGGTATCGGTTTTGGTGCTGAGTGATTTTACGCCTAATACGTTCAGGCAATTTGTCAATGTCGCAGAACCTGCCGCTGTCGATAGAATCGTTTATGAGCCGATTGTCTCATCTCAACCTGTAAGTAATGCCGCGATAGCAGATGCTCACGTTGTTGGGATTGTCGAAGGTAAGCTGGTCATAAATGCTGCCGTTGTCAATTACGGGCAAGTCGAACAGAATCGTCGCTTAATAGCCGGGGCGGGAGCGAGTCAATCGGATCCGATAGATATTAATCTATCAGCGAATCAGCGTAAAAATTATCAGCTAAAGATAGATGTCGGCGCCGCTGGAAGAGAACCGTCTTACTTGCCTGTGGAATTGAGCTTGTCAAACACGGACGGTCTCAGTGCGGACGATACGTTTTATCTGGCGGTTTCCATACCCGGGCATGAGGACATCAATATTCTTCTTACCGGCGAAAGTGAGAATAGATTGTTTTTGCTTAAAACCGCGTTAGATACGCTGTCGCGAACGAGTTCATACGATACGTTGAGAATTAAACAGGTTCCGATGGATGACCTCGCTCCTTCGGATCTGGACTGGGCCGATGTGGTCATATCCTCGACAATAACCGATCCTCTGGGTAATTTAGCCCCGGAAATCGAGAGTTTCGTAAAGGCCGGCGGCAGGTTTGTTTGTTTTGTGACAGAGGCGCTTGTGCCGGATGCAGCGAAGCAGTTGTGGCAGCGAGATATTCTTGCCGCACTGCCTGGAAAATGTATCCAAGAGCGAACATATATACAGCCGAAGCCCAGTAATAGTCAAGTCTCCGGCGTGGATCATATTGCTGAAAGATCTCTGTCCAATTACAGGATCGACAGAATTTTGATAAAGGGCTGCTTCGAATGTGAACAGCACCCTGATGCTCAGTCGATTTGGCAATTCCGGGACGGTTTTGGATTCGTCTATCTCAAACATCAGGGCAGCGGCACATCTATTCTTGTTAATACCAGCGTTGATGATTCGCTCGGGTCGCTGACCAAATCGAGTGCATCCGTTGCTTTTTGCCGGTATTTGCTGGGAGAGAGTCATCAGATTGACGAGTATTGTTTTACCTGTAATGAGCGGGTTTTGCTGCCGATGTCCGATGGGGACCGGGCCGTTACCGGACAAAAGCAATTCTGGGTCGAGACCTGCGACGGCAGAAATCGCCGTGCTTCGGTTGTGGATTCTTTCCTGCTCGTACCCAATCCGGCCGGCATCGGATGGGTCAAGACAATCGGCAAGCCAACAATATACGCGGGTGTCAATTTGCCGCAGGGTGAAACTGATATGACAAAACCGGTCGTTTCGGAACTGGCCGGTGTAATGGATAGAGTATTTAAGACAGGTGCCGAACGAATCGTCTCTGAAGCCGAAGTATTCCATGACAAAAAACGCAGACCTCTTTGGAAGATGTTTGCGTGGACATTAATTCTGTTGCTCCTGGCAGAACCGGCTGTCGCGAACAGATTGAAGCGATAAGTAAGGTTTAATTATGGCTGAGAACGCCGAAGACAAACTTAATGCTCTTGTTGCAAGAGTGGGAAAGGTCAGGCGATGGCTGGTGATGCTTTCGATTCTAAGGGTCGCGGCGTTGTGCCTGATCTTTGTCTCGGTGTTTACCGGCTTCTATGCGTGGCTCGACCACCGGCTTAACTTTGATGAAATCGCCCGGATAACAGCATTTATTTTGCTTGTCGCCGGTCTTGCTTTTCTATTGCACAGGCTAACAAAATTATTGCTTGGTCACATATCCTGCAGTGTCACAGCAAATTACATCGAGAATAAACGAAGTTTTGACCAGCAGCTTGTCACAGCCATAGAATACTATGAGAACAAACAGGATTATCCATACTCAAAGGCCCTGGCCGAGCAGCTCGTGCTAAGGGTGGACAAAGAGAGCGGAGAATTCAAGTTTGATTCGACGGTTGAAAAATGGCAGGGATATGCTCTGGGAGCGGTTATTTTGTTTGGTCTTGTCGCCGCTTCGTTTTATGTTCGTGACAACTATGTCTACTTTTCTTCATATTTTGCCCGGCTGATAAATCCGATGGCTTCTGTTGAGGCGCTGTCATCGACGCATCTGGAATCAATTACGAAGGACATCGTTGCCGAACCGGATTCTCCGGTGAGGTTTGCAGCCGAGATTAAAGGCCGTGTGCCGGAATCCGGAAAGCTGGTGGTCGTTAATCTGGAACCCCAGAGCGCAGAAAGCAGCCGCGAGCAGGTGGGTGGCAACCTCAAAGCCAAAGGCTTTGGGGATGGATCATCTCAGGCCATCCCCAAGCTGCGCTTGAGGCTGCCACCCATCGAGGACGGCAAAACAGCACAATTTGAGGCTACGAAGTCTTTCTCGCAACCAGGTAAATTCAGATATCGGTTTGAAGCGGATTCAACAACGACAGAGTGGCATGAACTAAATATTTCAAAAGCGCCTGCAATAGAGAGTATGACCGCGAAAGTTACGGTGCCAAGAAGGCCGCCGAGAAGAAAGTGGATCAAACCTTATACCGAGCAGATCCAGAGCAATACTTTAGAAGTTATTTCCGGCAGCAGTGTGACTCTGAGCGTAAAGGCCACCGATAAGCTCAGTAAAATTATTGCGACCGGGCCGGATGGCAAAACAGTTAGCAGGCAATTAAACGGGGCGGAAGAATTCACTTTTCATTTTACTGCGGACAGAAACGGCTCGGCACAATTTAGTCTTGTCAACGAGCATGGCCTGGCTAACAACAATGTACCCGACCTGCAGGTGATTGTGAAGACTGATGAACCTCCGAAGTTCAAGATGGTTTCGCCGGATGGCGATTATCTTGCAACGAACGTTGCAAGCGTGCCGGTAAAATTCGAGGTTACTGATGATTTTGGCCTGGAATCTGTAAAAATGTGTTTGGAAATACACGGTCAACGACCAAAAGAGATTGTGGTTCCGGTCGAAGAGGGGATAAGGAGCAAGGAGTTTACTCACACGATTGAGTTGGAAGAATACGAACTTACTATCGGTGACAGCGTGCTGTTTTACGCTGAAGCGACGGATATTGATACTGGCTCCGAACCGGCGAACCGTACTTCGAGCAGTGAAATGTATTTTATCGAGATCAGACCCTATCGACAGAATTGGGTCCCAATGCCCGGAGGAAAAGAGTCGCCGGGGGCAGGTGCGCCTCTGGTGGAATTGTTGAATATTCTCGAATACACCCGGGCGATTATTAAGAAGACATGGGCGATTGCAAGCAAGCCGGAGCTAACAGAGCAGGATCGTTCCAGGCTGGGATTCATAAACCAGGACGTTCAGTACTGTGGCGAGCAAGTGGCGCTGATTCGTGACGATTCTCAGTACGGCTTTGAGGAACCTCATAAGATCGTGCTCAATGAGGTTATACGGCGTTACAAACAGGCAAGCGGGCATTTGGCTGCGTATGATGCGGCATCGGCGATAGTGCCTGAGAAAAGTGCCTATCGCATTCTGCGTAAGTTCATCCTCGAGTTGGAACTGAAGTGGAGTCCTCCCCCCAGCGGTAAGAGCCAGCAGCCAAAGAAGCCTGACAGCGTGAAATTGCAGGATAAACCCGAGTTTACGGGCTATGAGAAAGAGCGAATTGAAGGCCAGTTGAAGAAGATGCAGCAAAAGTTGGACAAGCTAACCAGGGAGCAGGGAAAATTACAATGGTCTTTCGAGAACTTTCTCGAACAACAGGCTGAAAAGAAAAACGCCGTACAACAAAACTCCGATAGCAAACCTTCAAGCAGCGACGCCGAAAAACAGGATCAGGATGCAAACAATGCCGGGCAACAAAGCGCCTCTGCCGAGCAAAAAGACAAAAGCCCTTCGAGTGGCCAAAGTGCCGGCAGCAGCCAGGATAGTGCCCAAAAGGAGGAATCTTCTGCCAAAAGTCAAAGTGCCGGAAAAGGCACTGGAGCTTCGGGCGCTTCCGATGGTAAGCAGAACGATTCCGGAAGTCAGGAAAATGCTCAAGGCCAGAGTCCCGGAGAGGGTAAGAGCGCATCGGATAGTCAAAGTTCCAGCGACGGCCAGGATGGTACCGGCAAACAGAGTTCTTCTCCTGAAAGTCAAAGTGCAGGGGAAAGCACAGGAGCTTCAGGCGCTTCCGGCGGTAAGCAGAACGATTCCGGAAGTCAGGAAAATGCTCAAGGCCAGAGTCCCGGAGAGGATAAGAGTCCATCGGAAGGTCAAAGCCCCGGCGATGGAAGAAGTGCCGATAAGAGCGGAACTGATGCACAGCGTCAGGGCAGCGGGCAAGACGGCAGCGCGAATGCGAATGCCGAAGCCAGACTTCGAATGCTTCAGGCAAAACAGGGTGCTCTCCAGGAGCAGGTCTCGCAATTGAAGCGAGAATTGCAGCAGTTGCCGGAAAACTCTGACGGCGGTAAAGGCCGAGCGGAAGCACAACAACATCTGGATGAGGCCGCTGCCAAGATGGAAGACTTTCAGAATGAAATGGTTGAAGCGCGCTTTCAAGCGGAAATGGACGGGCAGAGATCGAATGAAGCTGTTGCCCTGATGGACTCGGCCAAACGTGAACTGGGCCTGGCTAATAAGGCGCTTGGCCGTGAGCTTACGCTAAGCGATGAAGAGAAACTTGCTCAGAAGGCTCAGGATATGGCCGAGCAACTTGCCGAGGATGCGGATGCTCTCGCTGAGTCTGTAACCAGGGTTGAACGTGAGCAGATGCTGGCCCGGCTCGAAGCGGCAAAGCGGCTGCTTGAGATAATGCCGGAGCCGCAGTGGTCCACTGTAAAGAAGGGCGGGGCTGCGCCGTCAGGAGCAAGCCCTGTTCTCACTAAAAATCCGAATTTGGCTTCGGCGGAGATGGCAAGACAAATGGCTCGACGGTTTTGGTCGATTGCTATCAACGCGAAAAAACACCGGCAGCAATTGATTGAAAATGAACCTTCCGATGTGGAGTTTTATGGACAGGAAAATGAGTTTTTTGAAAACGCGGCCAGGTATGATCAAGAACCGGTGGAGAAATGATACTCGTTGACTATCCCGGACATATTATTGCTGGAATGCTTTTAATAGTTTTTGCCGTGCTGGTCTTCTTTGCATTCCGCTGCGGCGAGCTGCAAAAGGCAACGCGGCGGTCGTACAGATGGCCGTTGATTGTGTTGCAGTATCTTGCGATTGTCATATTGCTGTTGATATTGTGGAATCCATCAAGGCCTAAGGAAAGCGAGGATCTGTCGAGAAATTCGGTTCTGGCGTTTTTCGATACGAGCAAGAGCATGTCGGTCGTAGAAGAAGGACGAGTCAACCGGTTGGATAGAGCGCTTGATATATTTCAAAAGAAACTTCGCCCTTTCGATGCGGATAGTCCCGCTTATAAAGTCTTCGGATTCGACCGTCGGGCTTATCATAGCGGCTCTTCGAATTTTCTACGACGCTGGGGCCCGGAAACGGATATGCACAGTCTTCTGTCAGAGCTGGCTAAATATGACCTTACAGAAGAACCCCGTTTCGTGGAAAATGTTCAAAATTCCGACACTGAGACATCGGGTGATAAAGAAAGCAGGGTCGTAGGAGCGGTTATTTTTACAGACGGTCAAGCCGACGACAAGAATATTCGCACATATCTGCCGCTTCACAATAAGGATTTTCAAATTGCCATTATCGGCGTCGGTTCGAGAGACCGGCAAACCGACATAGCGATAAAATCGATAAATGCACCTTCACGGATTGCGATTGATACAGCCTGTGTAATACAGGTTGTCGTTAGTGCCAGGAATTTTCAGAACCAGCCTGTGACAATTGAATTGCTCAAAGATAATTACATGGTGGATTCGAAACAAATTCCCGCCGGGTCATTTACGAAGAATCGACATCGAAGCGATTCTTTAGCCAAAGAAGTAATGACAGAGTTCACTATTGGCGCCGACAGAGTTGGCAGCTACAGTTTTTCGGTCCGCGCAAAGGCGCTTGAGAATGAAGTGAATCTGGCAAATAACGTTCGCAGCACGATGGTCGATGTTGTTGAAAAAACCAGACTCAAAGTCCTTTTGTATTCGCAAGTGGCAAATTTCGATATCGGCAAGCTCCGGCAGGCTTTGGCCCGAGATGAAAAGATTGAACTGGATTTAGCCTTGGATGTAATTAGAGTACCCGCATTGGCTGAAAACCTGTCGAAGATATATGGTTATGTCGGGTTGCCGGAGGAGAAGGCGGGATTTAATAAGTACGATGTTATCATCATTGGTCCCTGCGAACTCGATGCCTTAACGGACGCACAGATTGCCGGCCTGTATGGTTTTGTGGTTGATCGAGGGGGCGGACTTATCCTGCTGCCGGGCAAGGCCGAATTCGGGCCGGCCGAGTGGACAAACAAGAAGGTAAAAGCTCTGATCCCGGTGATCTTCGATACCGGCAATCCGACAATTTGGCCGAGCAGTCCGGGACAGATAGAACTGACCCTTGAGGCAGTCGACGGCAAAGTGCTCGACAAAGGATCGCTGCAGGACATCGATGGTCAGGCTTCACCGTATTACCGAATTGTCAGTCCAAAGCCTGCATCGACAACACTGGCTCTGATAAAAGAGACGCCGATTATTTCCGTTCATCGAGTGGGGCGGGGCAGGGTATGTCTGCTCAATATTTCCAGGCTCTTCCCGCTGTACCGCGAAGGCCTTCAGGGCGGATGGCTCTACAAGATGATGGCCGGGCTTACCGCTCACCTGGGCAGAGTAACGGCTCGTGAAGCGGCAATAGAATTATTCGCTGAGCGGGCTGCCGGGCAAACTAACAAGATAAAGTTCGAGGCCTATGTCTGCGATAATTCGTTTGTCCCTGTTGCCGGTGCTAACGTGCTGTTGAGTATCCGGGATGAAGTTTTAAGTATGAACCAGGTGGAGCGGGGATACTACATTGTCCAAATCGAGGATATTCATGGCCAGGCGATAGTAGCGACGGCACAGGCCGAGCTTAATGGTGTGTTCCTTGGCGAGAAAACTATTGCTGTGAATCTACCGCCCGCTAAAAGCGAAATGACAAATGTCGAGTTAGACGAAAAATTTCTCCGGGAGCTTGCAGGAAAACTCAACGGCAAATATTTCTACGCTGACGATGTTGGCGACGATATTGAGCAGATGTTTGAGGCCCGGACGCGGGTAGGTAGTTCCCGCAGGATGACAAGCATCTGGCCCGGTTGGCCGTTGCTTCTTGTATTGTGCATCATACTTGGAGTAAATTGGTTTCTCAGGCGCGCCATTGGTTTGGTTTGAAAGGTATGAAGGCTAATATGAGAAAGATTATAATTATCATTCTTCTTGCTATTATGAGTGAGTCTCCTTTTTACGAAGCGATAGGCGCTGAACAGAACACCGAGTCAAAGGATAATGGAAAGACATACGTCTTGATTATTAGCGGTATCAGTAAAAACTCGAAAGAGCGCCTTGCGAAAGACCATGCAGTGATGGGCCTACGCCGCTTTATCCTCGATAATGCCGGGGTAGAATCCGATCGGTTGAGTGTCCTGGTGGATCGTGAGTCATCGGTTCGGAAAGACTCAATAATTTCTACGGCCGGGAACTTGAAAGAGCAAATAGATAGATTCGCAGCCGCTGTTAATACCGGGGACAGATTCATATTTTACTATATAGGTCAGGCCAATGTAGTGTCGGACACACTGCGCTTGAATCTGCCCGGTCCCGATATCACCCATAAGCAATTGGCCGAGTGGA
>CBDVBU010000024.1:0-18232 GCA_965372295.1 uncultured Phycisphaerae bacterium | reverse complement strand
CGAAACAATCTCATAGCCCTTTCGGATGAACATAACAAATTACTCGGCGACGAAACGAGCACCGGCCAATTACCCTCAAAACTCGGCTTCGATTACAGCACAACGCCGAACAGCCCCAAACGCACGGCACCAATTCCTTTACCTGAAAAACCACAAAAGCCGGCAGCTAATAACTAAGCTTCAACTGCTACATATAATCCAGCTTACGGTCGCGGCTCTTGCCATGACAGGTTCTCCATGCTAAACAGTCAATGGATCATATTTCAGCCGACAAAGTTCCCTTTCCTGTTTCGACCTTCTTCGGGCTACCCAAAGACTCTACCAGCAACTTAATTATTTTGTAATTGAAAGCATCCGGGCCTTTCGGCACCAAATAGGGATGATCCCAGTTGGCATTGCCCGCGTAAACCTGCACAACTCTTATGCTGGGTATCATCACGCTATTGATGCCCCATCCCAAGGTCATTACGGTTTCGCATGGCAAGCAGGGCCAGACCTGCTCGAACGACCCGCCGACGTTAGGCTCTTCGCGCTTGTTTCTGAGCTTCAACATGCCCACTGTCCCCGACGTGTTGAAGTACCAATGGTATCCGTACAGCCCGGCACCATAATTATAATGATTTGAACCTCCGCCGAAGGATCGCACGCCGAGATAATCCTCGGGCAAAACATCCCCGGGCAGTTTACCGAATACATCAGGACCGCTGCTGTACGGTAAGTCCTTGGTGATCTGGGGTTTCATGTGCTGCTCAAAATACGACTTCGGGAGCAATTGCCTTCCGTTCCAGTTGCCCTTGTTCGTCCAGAACCAAGTCAGTCGAGCCCAATCCCGTACTGAGATCCAGGCACGCCCACGAGCTTTCCAACCTCTGGAAATCACCTGGTGGTAAGGATCATCCTGCATACCGAGCGGATCGTAGATGCGTTGCTTGGCGGCATCAGTGATCGACTGGTCGAACACCTTCTCCAGCGTGCGGATAAAGAATGATCTCGCTATCTGGGAATCATAATATGGCTATTGTTAAGATTGCGATTGGAAATAACTTTGAACAATCCCCACAGGAAAACAAACGGGGCCTATACCGAATCAAGTCGGTATAGGTCCCGAAGTGTTACAAATCCTTAGCTTCAACTGCTACATATAATCCAGCTTACGGTTCCGGCTCTGGTTCCGGAGCCGGCTGAGTCAACCGGATATCGTCAAAGAACATCTTACCCGAACCGCCGGGGATTGTCGTGTTGCCTTGGGTTCCCAGGCCAATCGCGACCCTGTCAACGTTGGTCAGGACTATGCCCTGATCGGCAAAAGCCTGAAGTGGGATCACCCACTCGGTCCAGGTGTCTATCGTCGCTGCGGCAGGATCATCGTGGACTACCACCGCAGGCGCTCCGGCGCTGTTGGAAACCGCTACATACAGCGGCTCGGCAGCGTTGCTGGTAATGCCGATATCCTGGTTTACCCATTGCGGGCTGACCGTCCCGGTAGTCGTGACATTGGTGAATACGGCCTGACACGTCAGAGCGGCATCATGGCTGGTCACCGCCAAACCGATATAGACGTTCGCGCCCATCTGGATGTTCTCAGGTGCGCCCTGTATATCCCACGTCGAGCCGTTGGTTGAACTGTACGCCGTAAAGTTGCCGGCAATGTCACGCTCGATCTTTACCCAGTACGGTGCCTCTACTTCACCTGTCGTAGTATGACTGCTGACATCGTTAATGAAGTTGCGACGCTGGAAGGAAATACCCTGAGCAGGCGTTACGACCATTGTTGCGTGCACCGAGCCTGGTTCGAGGCTTTCACGAATCATCACGCCGGCCTTTGCCCAAACGTTGGTGTTATCAACACTTTCGACCTTCGCTACCATCGAGCCGACGCCGGTGAGCATCTTATATGCATAGTGGAACTCATCCGCGTTGTCCCAGATATCTCTGCCGGAGCCGGTCATGGTGTAGGTGCCGACCGGGCCTTCTGTGAAGCTGCCGACGGATGCCGGGTTGCCTCTAAACCACAGCGACAGTTCCGTGACGCCTTCCTCGGTCCAGTCGCGCTGGTCTGTCAACGTATATTCCACTTCCGAATACTTCGAGTAGCCCTGCTTGTTGTTGTCGTATACAAGCGGCATTGATTGAAGGCCGCCGTGGATGATCGTCTCCTCGGTATAAGAAGCAGTAGTTTCGTCGCCTACAGCAGCGCCGGTGCCGTTACCGGCGAAGTAATCCGCGGAGCCCGGCGCACCATAACCAAGCCCATCGTGCCATGTGTACCATATCTGGTTGTCGTTGGCATCGTAGATCTCGAAATCGTCTATGACAAAGAAATCGCCCGTCGTAAAGCTCCAGACGTTGCCGGCCCAGGGACTATCGGTACTGGCGCCGTTGACCTCATCGATCCGCCAGTAGTACGCGGTATTCAATGTAAGCTCGCCGGGATCATAGCTTTCCTCGCCGAGGGCCTTTGGTCCCTTGTACTCAGGTGAGGCTGTCGTGGCATTAGCCACTGCATCCGCATCCGTGCCGAAGTACACCTCGTGCGAAGCGGCGACGGCTCCAGCATCCCAGCTAAGAACCACCGAAGGTTTTACGTCCACGTCACCATCAGCCGGATTCGGGCCGCTGACGGCGCCCTCGGTAGTGAAGCTCCAGACTTCGCCTTTATGCGTATCGACGCTGTCGAACTCATCGACGCGCCAGTAGTAAGTCTTGGCCAACTTGAGTGGGCCGGGATTGTAATTCGCAGGACCGTTAGGAATGCCCTGGACAGCTTCGTTCACTTCGTCAAAATCTTCGCCGAAGACTATATAGTGTAATTTAGCACCGAAACCGGCCGTCCAGTTAAGCACTACATTCAGGTCGACTGACTCGGCACCCTCGGCCGGAGCCTGATTATAAGCAGTCTTGGGTGGAACCGAAAAGCTCCAGACAGGACCTTTCCAGGGACTATTCGGCTCGGCTTCATTGACCTCATCGATCCGCCAGTAGTAAGTCGTACCCGGAACAATACCGTCCGGATAAGGATATCCGGGGAAGCCAACAACAAAATACTCCGAGTCCTGGTTGCACTGGAAAGTGTCGCCGGCACCTTCATTCACATCGTCAAAACTTTCGCCGAAGTACACATCGTGCGATACGGCAAAATCTCCCGCCCGCCAGCTCATGCTTGCCCATGTATCCGCGTGGAGTGCACCATCTTCCGGGTTTGGACTCGAGGCATACGGATACCCTTCAAGACCTAGCATAGCAGCTTGAATCTCGGCCTCGGCCAGCGGGTGATCGTAGATCTGTACATCGTCAATAATGCCCCTAAACCACTGCCCTCCGCCAAGTGCCCATGAGCCGATAAGAGTATCACCTGATGTCCCGAGATAAGGAGTTGCAGCAGCCTCAGCTTCCTGTACTCCATCTATGTATATCCTTCGGTTTTGATTCTCAGATTCGTACCAGAAAGTTATGTGGTACCAGTTATTGTCTTCGATGAGATCGCCTGCCGTATCGAGGTCATTACTATAGAATCCCATGCGAACGCCGCCGGCGGGTACATTTCCAGCACCAATATTGGGCCCTCCAAGCCGAAAATGCATACTCAAGTTTGTTGATCCCGACTGGTTTTGAGAGAATACTACTTGCTCATTGGTATACAACACCGGATTAATCCACATCATGATAGTGAAACTTTGATTATCCAGCGGAATATGCGGAGCAACGACGCGAGCATTAGAACCATTGAACTCCAGCGCGCCGCCAAGCTCACCATCCACCCACTGTGCGTCACCCTCGACTGTGCCGTCGTTGCCGTTACCACTTGAATCCATGGCGGTGATCCCGGAGCCATCGTCAAACCTCCACCAGGCAACAAGCTCTGCTCTGGCCGGACCCGCCAAGGCCAGACTCGCCACCAGAACAAAAGAAGCCCAAAAAAACAATTTTCTACACATAATAATCCTCCTTCATAAAAGAGAGTTAAAAACAACCATGCTCTGGTTACATACCAAAGCGATCGATAATGACATGTAATCCCCCCTTCACTTTCTCTCATCCTCCAATGAAATTTTCACTACTTGACGCCACCTCCTTCCTTCCGACACCCGAATTGGGCGGTTAATCAAAAAGTGATAATCTCAAATAGACCATATAAATTCAACTTGCTGCGGGACAAAATGTCCACAAAGACTACCAATTATATTTATACCAGATTAACCACCTTCGCGTCAAGGAAAATATCTTAATCATCGATTAGCCTGATGTACATGGAACGCGAGGTCAGGTTCTTGATCGTACTAACGTCGAAATGCCATGGGATCGTGGTTTCCTCGACGGAATCCCCGCCGACATGCAGAACCTGATAGCGGGATCGTCCGATTGTCTTGGCAAATTGCCCGAGCAACAATCCTCTGGTCACACATAGCAGCAAACAAGTTGAAGTGTTGGGATGATGAACTAAACAGATCGCATGTCTTTGATGCGACTTGCATTACCATATATGATCTAAAGTATTATCCGCTTGATTCGATTCGGTAGAGGTGGGTTTTTGTTCTCAGGAAGATCGCTTTCCCGGATACCGCCGCAGAGGCCATGAAGCCGGAGTCAAGCGTATTAGTTGCCAGGATTTCATACTTACGTGCCGCCCTGAAAACCGTTGTCTTGCCGTCCCTGTTAAAACAATAGATATGTCCATCTGCGTAGAGCGGCGAAGCGGCATAATCCCCTGAGATGCGTTGATTCCAGACCTGTTTGCCGGTTAAAGCTTCTAAACACATTATGGTGCCCGCGTCGTTGATTGTAAAGAGCAAGTCATCAATGAGTAACGGAGACGGTGTTCGCGGCACGTTCCTTCCGGTTTTCCATACGATGTTAGTACCGGTTACGTATCCCGAGCCATCAACGCGAATGGCCAGCAGCTCCGTCTTGCCGAATCCGGATATTATGTAAGCTATCCCATTGCCGTACACCGGACGGGCTGCACCGGAAAAGGCTCTCGTGTGGACTTTCCAAAGCTCGCGACCGTCTGCCGGATCGTAACTATAGACAGCCTTGGCTCCCACGCTGATCATCTGCTTCTTGCCGTTAATATCGATAAGAAGCGGCGTGGAATAGGCCTTTCGCAAATCTCCTTCACCTCTTGGCTTACCGTCGGTATCAAGATCATTCCACTCTGCGCTTCGGTCGGTTTTCCAAACGGTCCGCCCAGTCGCCTTATCAAGTGCAACGAGGTACTGAACGTCCACGCCATCCATAGTCAAAATGAGAAGGTCCTTAAACAAGATGGGAGAAGAACCGGGACCTCGGAAGTGTCGACACGGCAAATCGCTGCGTTTCCACAACAATTCAAAGGTTTTGGTATCCAGGCAGGCCGTTCCGTAACTTCCGAAGTGTGCATATACTCGGCCGGATTCAATCACTGGCGAAGGCGAAGCATAGCTGTTGAGAGGATTGCCCAGTGCTTCGGGATTGTCCGTATGAAAGAGCATTTTATTAAGACAGATTACGCCGGAGTTTGCATCAACACAAATCACAAAGAAATCATGACCCTTCAATGTTGCCGTGGTCAACCAAGCCTGATTATTCATCACTACAGGTGTCGACCAACCCTGGTGTGGAATAAATGTCTTCCACTTGACATTCTCAGTCTCGCTCCAGTGGAGTGGAAGGCCAAGGGATTTAGGGCTACCTGGGATTGACGCCAGACCATTGCCCCGTGGACCGCGAAACTCCGGCCAGTCGCCTGCGGACATGTTCGGTACCAACAATATAAAAAATACTATCAAACGCTTATTAATCATTTGTTTGACAATCATCGCCTTTGATTTCTAACTATAAAACACGCTACGGGTGACTAATTATATTGCAATTATAGCATGAACGCCATAAGAAACCTGCTCTGGGCAGATTACAAAACATGAAGAAAAGAATTAGTGCAAATCATTAGCCTTTAATAAGTACAGGAACTGACAGTATCATCGATGAATGTAACGTGGTGCTACATTTCGGAACTGAAGTATCCTGTTGCATTTGTGATTGGCTCGTTGGCATCTGCTTTATTAAGGGTGGCTGTGCCTACGGTAACAAAACCATCCCGTTTGATGTCATCGGTGATCATGACTGTCTCATGAGGACGATTGGTCCCTACCTGCCAGAGCTTATTGCCCTGATTGACAATCTCAATCTCTTTCAATTCCAGTTCGATCTTATCTGCTGAGACGGTGCCAACAAGGTAATTGACCTTTGAATTGTATCCGAACAGGCCGCCATGCGCAATCTGCAGGATATTGTCGGCTTCTGTACAAGTGATGGCGTGGACCTCACCGCACAGGTACAGATCGACGCCGTGTTTGGCCATAGTCTGCCATAAGGGCGATTCCCTGCCGCCTTCCAACATCAGTCCGCTGGAGCTTTCCTTCCGGACAGGTCCCAGAACAGGGGTATGGCCTATCACAACAATGTTCTCAACGCCAGGATTGTCGGTGACGACCTGCTCGAACCATTCGAGTTGTGGCCCCGTGACCTTGGCTACAATTCCGCCTTGGGGGCCGTTGCCCTTCTCGAACACATCGACAGCGATGAACAGGGTGTTTTCGTGAATGAACCAGAAGGCCGTACCCTTCATGCGAAGGGGCCCGTTGAGAGGCATCTTGAGGTATTTCTGAAACTGGCGCTTAAAATACGAGACCAGTTCAACCTTGTCGCCGCGCCAGGGATTGTCCCCGATCTCGTGGTCGCCAATTGCGGTATAGAATCTCAAGTCGTGGTCCTGCATACGCTTGATCCAGGCCGGGTAATAGATACCGGCGTACTTCTTGATGCTCTCATTGTCGGGCCAGCGTCCCATGACCAGACCGCCTGCTACAAGGACGAACTCAGGATTCTCCGCCTTAATTGCCTTGAGGACATAGTCGAGCGTGTCCTCCCAGCCGGGCTGTGGGTAGGTCAGGTCCACATTCAGGAAGTCCGGGATACTCACGAATCGCCAGGGCTTAACAGACGAGACGCCGTCCTCGGGAACGTCCATCTTGGCTACCCACAGAATCGCATTCAAGATGAGCTTGCGGAAAGGCTCTATGTGCCAGTTCTTGTGGTAATGGCCCCCGCTGAATCCGAAACCGCGGCCACCATCGCGACGTTCCAGGGCCCAGGCAAGGATTTTGTCTTCAGGCGCCCACGGCGGCAGCTTGCCCGTCATGATAGGGACGGCTCGCTGCTCGTCCTTTGAAAATCGGATATCGAAATACCATTCGTCCTCAGCCACATAGCCTGCACAGCCGCGAGATATGGGATGGCTATTCTTAACCGGCGAGACTTTCACAGTGTTGATGGGATTCTGTGAATAGCCGTGCTCGTAATAGCCGCCCATCCACTCCAGGAAATCTGATTCGGCGCCCTCGGGCGGATCGATTGAATAGTGCAGGAATGCCAGTCCTACCCCTCGTTTGGCCAGTTTGCGAATTTTCTTTAGCCGTTCCGGTGCTTTAAGGGGATGATGCTCGACACCGTCCGAAAGGAACACAATTGCGTCCGCATCGTCCAGGTCGCGCGGATTTTGTGGCCAGCCGTTGTAATGGATATCTATGTTCAGACTCCCGATGTTGGCCGCTCCATGCAGGCATTGCTTGAGGAACTGCGCATCCCGGTCCCACTCGTGGCTGCCCTCGCCGTGGCTGGGCGTGCCGGCGATAAAAGCAATCGTCTTGGGTGTGTCCTTAGCGGTTCCGCGAAGCATAAAGAGACACAGAATCACGCACGCTAAAATTCCTGTAGCTGCGCACAACAAAATAGTAGCCTTCTTCATGAGAGCCTCAGCAAAGTAACGTTGGGTACACTTATTAACGCGGCTTTCAAATCGTCCCTAATTGTCGAAGACGAGTCTCTGCCATATCACCATATCAGTCGTTCATCTTATCCTCTGGTCGTCTTGAATTCAAGAGTTGTTTATGTCGGCAACCATCATAGCGGGCTGTATGCCACCGTTATTAGCCCTTGACAAGTACACACTACCGCAAGAAACGGCTGCGGCCTCCGTTGGCGTTGATCGGCCGCCATAGCATCGAGCAGACGTCCAGATAGCCGTCGGTGTTGAAGTCGCCACGTTACGGTTTCTCCGTTAGAGGACAATATGGGGGATGGTACTTATCTATTATTTTAATGAGGCGCCGAGTTCGTTGTTGCCGAGAAGGATTGGCTTGAGTACCTCGTAGAACGCATCGGCCTGGCGGACAAAACCGAGATCCGTGGGATGGGAGCCGTCTACCGTTGCCAGGTTATCACGGTCGTCCCCCAAAAGCCGGTTTCCGGACAGGTAGTGGAGGTGCTTGACACCCTCCGATTTGAGGCGAGAGTATATCCGTTGCAGCTCTCGTCGGTTTTCCACGTTTCGTTGTCGGCGCGACGGGACGAAGAAGGCGTCGGAATAGGTCCTGTCTTCAACCAAAAGTATAGGCGTATCGGGATGTACCTCCCTGAGTCTCTTGACAAACGGAGCCACGCGCTCGGCGACCATTTGTCCATTCATATTCGGCAGGCAGTCAAGGACATAAACGGACGGGTCGAGTTCGGCAAGAAGGTCCGCCATCTCAGGCTCCATCCGGCCGTTTCCGGAGAAACCAAGGTTGATAGCAGGATAGTGGAACCGTCGTCCCAGGATGGCGGTGTGGACCATGCCGGTGCGCGAGGCACATCCACCCTGGGTGATGGAGGTGCCGTAGAAAACGATGGGCTTGCGGTCTTCGGGATACGGAGCCGCCTTCCGAAGTACCGAGCCTTCGGGAACGCCAATCTCAACCGATGAGACGCCGTTATAGAGTGGGAGGTAGAGAAGGTATTCTCTTTTACCCTCTGGAATATCCTTCACGAGAGTCACCGAGTTAACGGGGAACTGTGTGGGTCTTCCTACGGCAAGCCATTTCCATTTACCACCCGTGCCTTTCACGTAAAAGTCAAGGCCACTAACGCCAGTGGCTGGCATGTGCGGCATCGCAAGGTTCTTCAATCGGAGTTCCCATCGTGCATGGATTTCGTTGGCGTCAGTTACGAAACGTACACACATTCCTGCCGAATGCCGACTTAAGTTCCAGACAGGCTCACGCACAACGGCTTCGGCCTTGGCAGGCAGACGGTCGTAGAAGCTCTTCGTGTCTATCCAACCCTTTCCCTCCACATCGAGATGGCGAGTGTCATACCATGAGAGCGCATCAATCCGCTCCACTGAGGGATCGCTCCTCGCGGCTACTGCCGGTGAGAGAGTGTTAATCAGAAATAGAAGGATGGTTCCTGAGTAAGCAATTATATGGGCCATGGCAGCATATCTCCTTGCGATTATGACTATATCACTGTAGAGCACTATAGTTTTTCGGGCACTAACAAGAGTTTTGCAAAATTGAGATTAGGCATATATTATTTAAGGAAATCCGTTCTTTGATTTCCTTAAATAATTAACGTAAGTGATTATCTATCAAACAATTCCTGTTTGAAAAGGAAAAATCAAAAAAGAAGATTTTTCATTTTCAAAGTATGCCTAATCTCAATTTTGCAAAAGTTCAGCACTAAGTTACATATAATCATAGTACTTTTTTCGGAGGACTGCAAGCATTTCTTTGGGCCTGTGAGGGCATCTGATAGGCAGTTCTGCTGTTGAACTCGCGTTTGTAGAAAGCATAACTCATAACGGAGAATATCATCTACTTGACAACGGTCGTTCCATATCACAGAATTGTATACGCCAACGTGAAAAATGGGGCCTTTATGAAGCAGGCTGGCTTGATGACAAAAACATTGTAATCAAAGGTTCATGCCGGTATCATAAAGACCATATCGTGCAGGAATATCGTTTATTAACAAGAGTTTTGCAAAATGGAGATTAGGCATATATTATTTAAGGAAATCCGTTCTTTGATTTCCTTAAATAATTAACGTAAGCGATTCTCTATCAAACAGTTCCTGTTTGAAAAGGAAAAATCATAAAAGAAGATTTTTCCTTTTCAAAGTATGCCTAATCTCAATTTTGCAAAAGTTCAGTTATTAAGGTAAATTGGAAATGTCGGCTTAAGAGCCATCCTTTTTCAGTACGTCAAAACAAACAAATACTCGGCCCGAGCCAGTCAGGAGAAACGCAATGGGAAATATAGCAATTTCGAAGACAAACGCAAATCACAGAACCATTTCAGTAGAACTAATGGCAATCGCCCTTATCTTCTTCATCGGCAGCACTGTCAATGGAATGGATTTCGAACATGTGGTCATTGATGAAAACATTGGCGGCAGAACCGCGATCGGTGATATCGACGGTGATGGCTTCAACGACATCGTTGTTCATACATGGTCGAGCGACAGAGGCAAACAGAACGACGGAAAGATCGGCTGGTACAAATATCCCAATTGGCGGCGGTACAGCATTGTCGACGGCGGCCACATCTTCGGCGACGGCGTGCTTGCCGTCGATCTGGACAATGACGGTGACAACGATGTCGTCACGGCCAAAGGCAGCGACAATGAGGCCAGCGTATTCTGGTATGAGAATCCAGGCGGCAAAGCTACTTCAGGCTGGAAAGAACACAAACTGGCCACTGTTGAAAGAGGCAGTGAAGTCAAAGATGTCGAAGTGCACGACATGGATCACGACGGCAAGCTCGATGTGGTTGTCCGTACAAAGCACAAATTCGCCGTCTATTTCCAGAAGTCACCCGATTCCTGGATCGAAGTAAAAACCGACAATGCCGAACGCGAGGGGATGACAATCGGCGATATCGACGGTGACGGCGACTACGACGTGGTGATGAATGGATTCTGGCTGGAGAATCCCCGGCACCCTCGCACAGACACCTGGAAGCGACATGATATCGACCCGATGTGGTACAAGGACATTACGGGCGGCTGGCAGGATCACAGCGTTATGGCCGATGTTAAAGATTTGAATAATGACGGCAAAGTCGATGTGATTCTATCTCATTCGGAAAAAACAGGTTTCACCGTTGCATGGTATGAATCGGACAATCCCAAAGGCGGCCCCGATGCCTGGACCAAACACGAGGTCGGCGTTGTCGATTACTGCCATACCCTTCGCGGCGAGGATGTCGATCTGGACGGAGATATTGATATCGTCGCGGCCACACTGATCAGAAAGAAGGATCCTGAGATATGTGTATTTGTCAACGAAGGCAAGGGGCTCACCTGGCGAAAACAGCCGCTGGCTGCTGCGAGCGCCTACAAAGCCAAGACCGGAGACATCGACAATGACGGTGACATCGACATCGTCACGGCCCGAAGCTGGGACATGGGGCCTCTGCAACTTTGGCGCAATACCTTTTCCAGCACCGCTGGAGAGATCGGCGTTGGAGCATCGCCGCCGCCAGGAGCCGAGGTCTTGATCGACGGAACTCGCGAAATGCTGGACGAAAAATGGACGTATTGGGAAGGTCCGCGATTTGCCTCGTCTTTGCCTATCAAGTGGAAGATCGCCGACGATCCCGTGAATCCGGGCAAAGTCATCGCAAGCTCCGATCCCGCCGGCGACGGGGGTAAGTATGGCGCCGCGGACATTGTGACTAAGAAGAAGTATCGGGATTTCCGGCTGCACATTGAGTTTCTGATTCCCCACAAGAAGGGCAACAGCGGAGTCTATTTGCAAAATCGTTATGAGATACAGGTCCTGGACGGCGATAGCGGAAAGCACGGCATGGCTGCCGTGATCAACGAGGCAGCGGGCCCATACCACGCTTATAACGGCACTGGAAAATGGAACGCTTACGACATAAAATTCCGTGCTGCCCGGTTCAAGGACGGAAAGCTCACCGAAAAAGCAATGGTGACTATTTTCTTCAACGGAGTGAGGGCACACACGAACCACAAAATCCAAAAAGTCTGGGGTGGAAAAAACTCCGGCATTGACGGAGGCAATCAGGGCGGAACAGGCATCACCGATGTGCCCGGAGGACTTAAGCTACAATGTGAGGGCCATGAAGTGCTGTTTCGCAATGCCTGGATCAAAGAACTCGACATAAGAGAGCCGAACACCAACTGGGGTCCCTGATTCCATGTCGGCCGTCATCTGCCAAACGGACGGCAGTATAGTGTATAGCACGCAGATTCTTTCTTCGACAAGAAGTAAAGATGAGATACCCGCTGATTGCAGTTGAACCTCAATTACAAATGCGAATTATAGCTCACAATCCGATTGTGTACGGCTTGCTTTCAACTTTGAATGGCCCTGCCACTTCGATTGTCGCCGTAAATGGTCCGGCTACGTTTTCCGGCTCTCGCCACGAGAGCGAACAGGTGCCGCCTCACCCATAATGGAAGCTGAAAGTTCGCTCGTACGAACCTTTCTTATTTTTGATATGAAGTTTCGGAGGCTGCGGCCGAGAACCGTTGAGTGTCAACTCAATGCTCTCCTGATGCCGCCCTTTGATTACTTGATTAAAGGAATAGATTGAACCGATATTCCTTGCCTCTACGGTGGCGACGATCGGCTCGCCTATATCCAGCTTGGTCTCGCTACTTTTGTTGACTTCGAAGGTATTTTCCTGACCGAAATATCGGCCGGTCAATGCCCAGGTATTGCCGTCATCATCTTTGCGTTCGGTCTTCCAGGAACGGATACGATACTGCCCTACCGGTAATCGCCCCACTTCCTTGACGGGCCTTATCGTAACAAGGCCTTTTGCACCATTAGCTTTGAACCGGCTAATCGCTTCCGACAGGCGGACGGATCCGTAAACCGTATACTTCACGGTGGCAGGCATAACACCTTCTTCATCCCGTGCGACCTCCGGATTGTTCGCCTGGACGGACCCGTAAACCGTAAACTTCACGGTGGCAGGCATAACACCTTCTTCATCCCGTACGACCTCCGGATTGTTCGCTGTCACTGCCGCCAATGCAATTAATATTGCGAACACTCCAAAGAGTCCAATTCCGATAGCAAACGCAATGTAGTTTTTGTTTCGCATTTTCTTACCTTAACTTATGACAAGTTCGTTGACCGTGCTCACACGCCACTTTACATAGTCCATCTGAATAATACGTAACTTCGGCAGAAATGTTACAGGATTTTTCTTCTTTTTACAACATCTAATTTTCGTGCTGAGTCATAGAAATTATTATGTGTGAGTGAAATAATTCGTCGAAGCCTATACCGAATCGAATCGGTATAGGCCCCGAAGTGTTACAAATCCTTAGCTTCAACTGCTACATACAATCCAGCTTACGGTTGCGGCTCTGGTTCCGGAGCCGGCTGATACAATCGGACATCGTCAATGAATATCTTGCCCGAACCGCCGGGGATTGTCGTGTTGCCTTGGGTTCCCAAGCCAATAGCGATCCTGTCCACGTTAGTCAGGACTATGCCCTGATCGGCAAAAGCCTGAAGCGGGATAATCCATTCGGTCCAGGTGTCTATCGTCGCTGCGGCAGGATCATCGTGGACTACCACCGCAGGCGCTCCGGCGCTGTTGGAAACCGCTACATACAGCGGCTCGGCAGCGTTGCTGGTAATGCCGATATCCTGGTTTACCCATTGCGGGCTGACCGTCCCGGTAGTCGTGACATTGGTGAATACGGCCTGACACGTCAGAGCGACATCATGGCTTGTCACCGCCAAACCGATATAAACGTTCGCGCCCATCTGGATGTTCTCGGGTGTGCCCTGCATCGTCCACGTCGAGCCGTCGGTTGAACTGTACGCCGTAAAGTTACCGGCAATGTCACGTTCGATCTTAATCCAGTATGGTGCGACTTCATCGCCTGTCGTCGAGTTCGCGCTTGTGCTTACAGCATCCGCGATGATACGACGCTGGAAGGAAACACCCTGAGCAGGCGTTACGACCATTGTTGCATGCACGGAACCTGGCTCGAGGCTCTCGCGAATCATCACGCCGGCCTTGGCCCAGTTATTAGTTTCATCGACGCTCTCGACCTTCGCTACAATCGAGCCGACACCGGTGAGCGTCTTATATGCATAGTGGAACTCGTCCGCATTGTCCCAGATATCTGTGCCGGAGGCTGTCATCGTGTAAGTACCGGCCGGGCCTTCTGTGAAGCTGCCGACGGATGCCGGGTAGCCTCTGAACCACAGCGACAGATTCGCAACGCCTTCCTCGGTCCAGTCTCGCTGTTCTGTCAACGTCAACTCCACCTCCGAATACTTCGAAAAGCCCTGTTTGTTGTTGTCGTAGGAAATCGGCATCGACTGACTGCCACCGTGGACGATGGTTTCCTCGGTATAAGAAGCAGTGGTTTCATCGCCTACTGCAGCGCCGGTGCCGTTGCCTGCGAAGTAAGGATCGACGCCGGGCACGCCATAACCAAGCCCATCGTGCCACGAGTACCATATCTGGTTATCGCTGGCGTCATAGCCCTCGAAATCGTCGATGATCAAGAAGTCTGCCGTCGTGAAGTTCCAGACGTTGCCTACCCACGGACTGTCGGGATTGATGCTATTGACTTCGTCGATTCGCCAGTAGAAGGTGCTCTCCCAGGGAAGCTTCCCGGGATCGTAGCTCTCATCACCAAGTGCCTTGGCGCCTTTGTATTCGGGTGAGGCTTTGGTGGCATTTCTAACGGCCTCTTCGTCCGTACCGAAAAACAGCTCGTGCGAAGCAGCTTGCAGGCCCGCCTTCCACTCGATAATTGGAGTTTGAGTCACGCCGGTGGCGTTGTTTGACGGTTTGGCGCCGAATGCGTTGAGCGGCTCGTACGGCGAGAGATTACCGCCGGGGATTATCACGCATGTCGGTACGCCGGGACCTTGCCAGGCCACCTGACAATGGTCACCGCCGTCTTCTTCTTTCCACAGCGCCATTATGTAGTATTTCTGGCCGGCCACCAGCGGGATCGGATCGGACTGCTGTTCGCCGGTTCCCCAGGTGTTCAGAGTCGACCAGTTGCTCTCCTGGGCTATGAGCCGCACGTTGGTTGAGTCATCATCGGTGCTGAGCCATAATTCGCCGTTGTTGTCGGCGCAGAGCCAGAACGTGTAGTCACCTGTGCCCGGTGCGTAGAGCCAGCCGTGAATCCGGCCACCGTAGTTGTCGAAGTCCTGGTCCGAGGAAAATGTTGTCAACCTTTCGGTCACGTCAGGATTATTCGGGTACTTCCAGGAACTGGTAAGAGCTGGTATATCAGTCCCGGGGATATTCTCCCAGCGCTCCATTACGACCTCGCCCAAACCCTCTATAGTGGTTGTAAAGCTCCAGACATCGCCTGTATGGGTGTCGGGACCTTCAAACTCATCTACCCGCCAGTAGTATGTCTTGTTAAATTCAAGGGTACCGGGACTATACTCTGTAAATACCTGGGACAGTCCGTCAGTGGCATTCGCCACGGTGTCATAGTCTTCGCCGAAGTATACGTAGTGTAATTTTGCTTCGAAACCGGCCGTCCAGCTCAGGGTGACTTCCGTATCTATAAACTTAACTCCATCAGACGGACTTGAGTCATAGGCTTTTTTGCTCGGAATCGAAAAGCTCCAGACCTTGCCTTTCCATGGACTATTCGGTTCCGTATCATTGACCTCATCGATTCGCCAATAGTAGGTCTTGCCATTTACAAGGCCATCCGGATAAGGGTATCCGGGAAAGCCGACAACAAAATACGGCAATTCATGATTGCCCCGGAACGTATCGCCGGTGCCGTCGTTCACATCGTCAAAAGTCTCGCCGAAGTACACATCGTGCGAGGCGGCGAAATCTCCCGTCTTCCAGCTCATGCTCGCCCATGTATCGGCATAGAGTGCCCCATCAGCCGGATTCGGACGGGAAGCAAATGGATACTCTGCTCCTGCACCTGCCATGACACCCAGAATCTCCTCATCCGTCAGCGCTCGGCTGTAAATACGCACTTCGTCAAGCAGACCGTGCAGGAAACGCCCGGTGGCTCCTGAGTTTTCACCGATGTAAAGATCGGATGAACTAAGATTAATCTGCCCTGTCGCCGCAACCTCGGTGTCCAACACACCGTCAATGTAAATCCTCGCGTTGGTCCCATCGTAAACCGCGGCCATGTGATGCCAGTCACCGCCCGTGACGGTAGCGGTTCCGTTGAAGTTGCCGACGGAAGTACCCGAAATGCCCAGGTGGGTGGCATTGCCGGTTTCGCCTCCGCGACTGATTCGATACGCGCTGTCGCTCTTAGCTATGAACGCTTCCCAAGAGTTGGAAAACGCCTCGACCTGAAACCAGAACGCTATTGTAATCTCATCCTGGATCTGGAGCGACGGACCGTTCCCGCAATTGAGGTAGTCGTCACCGTTGAACTCCAGCGCGCCGCCCAGCTTGCCGTCTACCCATTGTGGATCACCAACGAAGATACCGTCGTTGCCGTTGCCGCTTGAGTCAAAAGCGGTGGTCCCAAATCCGTCGTCAAACTTCCAGTAAGCGGCGAGATCCGGATCGGCCGCTTTTGCAGAGCTTGTGAGCACCAAACCCACAACCAAAGCAAAAGACATCAAAAACATTAATTTTCTACACATAATAATCCTCCTTTATTGAAGATTGATAAAATTAAAAAAGACCGATAAAGATTCTTACTTTTACAATATCCGGCAGTATGTCTGCCCAGGAAAATCTCTCGCCGTTTAATAAAACTTTCTTCATTCAACAGCAAACCATGAATTATTGATGTAAGAATTTTCACTCCGAAGCATACAGCCACAGCGGCCTCGATTTGGTTTTAAATTCGACAAAAATATTCTGCATTATTCCGAAAAATTTCAAATACCCACAGTTATATACCCTATTTTTACTATATTCGCCACCTTTATGTCAAGTATATGTCGGCATTTTTTTCTCAGTATCTACAATATTAAGCTTTTACGGCAATAAACAGGCAAATAATAAGGAAAATATATCCATTAACCGTATAATGTAATGCGAAAGCAGGGATCCAGAAATGTAGCGGTAAAGTGGATTCCCGCTTCCGCGGGAATGACAAATTGTGCTATTTTATTACGCAAAGACTTATTGAAGTTTTTGATTCGAGATTGGTCAGTTTGAGTATATAAACTAATCGTACACCGGCAGAAAATGCTAAAAAAGATGTATTGTTGATAAATGATTATTGATAAAAGTATAAAAATAGGCAAGAATGAGTGGGAATCCAATTGAAGTCATTGGATTTATGGCAATAGCTTAATACTTTTATTCGCCGGGAGCGACAAGGAAAATGGCTGAAGAAATTGGCTTGGAAATAACCAAAGAGGCAAACACTGCAATAATCGCTTTTAAGTCTGCCTCAATGAGCGACGCTGACGGACTAACCGACGTTTCTCACAAAATAAAGGAATTTATTGATAAAAATCAACCGAATAGACTCCTATTCGATTTTGATGGAGTAAAGTTTTTTTCATCTCAGGTATTAGGATTGCTTTTGGACATCAGGGCCAAGCTGGAAAAGTATAACGGCAAAGTTGTTATTAGTGCGATAAATCCCCAGTTACACAGAGTTTTCAGAATAACCAATCTTGATAAGGTATTCGAATTTTTCCCCGATAGAGAAAGTGCCATAAAAATAACGAGCACAGATTAACTACCATTTTCGTAATAGTAAGATACCATCCGTATAAATGTCGGGATGAATTATGTCAGGGAGACCAATTTTATGTATATTGAGACACAATTTTCAATCTTCATGGTAAATAAGCCGGGAGTGCTGGCCCGGGTGCTCAGTGAATTCGCTCAAGCTAAAATCAACATTATAGCGATAACAATGATGGATTCTATGGAACATGGAGTTATGCGTGTGGTTTTTACAGCACCCGAAAAAGCAAAAAAAGTACTGGCAAAACTAAATATGCCCTATAGCGAGACAAGTGTATTGTGCGTAACACTGACTAATCAATCCGGTGCCCTGGCATTAGTAGCGGAAAAATTAGCCAAGAGCCACATAAATATTTCTTATGCATATTGCACCGCGGGCGCCAAGGGGGGGCGAACAACCGGCATTTTAAAGGTCGCTAACGTGCAAAAGGCAATGAAAGTCCTGCAGGAAAGCCATAAGAAAACCAGAAAATCACACCCAGTAGTCAGACGCTCACAGTCATCAAGAAAATGAAAATATTCGCATGAATCCTAATGCTTATCAAAACATATTATAATCGATTGTTTCATATAAAAAAAAGTTGACATGAAAGTGTGTGGGTTGTTATATTACTGTTGTTTTGATTTGTGGGGCTGTAGCTCAATTGGTTAGAGCATCGGACTGTCGATCCGAAGGTTGAGGGTTCGAGTCCCTTCGGCCTCGTTAGCTAAGA
>CBDVBU010000023.1:0-18409 GCA_965372295.1 uncultured Phycisphaerae bacterium | reverse complement strand
CCTTATCAATCTTCCTTGATAGCATTGTTCAGATGTGTATAATTAATACGCCCGGTTTTTTTAATATGCCGAGTCATACGGTTCGGAACCTGGAAACATCGAATACAGACTTTAAATGGAGAGATTAATATGTCTGAGCAGGAAAATAAAACGTCGGCGGTTATCGTGTACATCGTACTTTTGGTGTTGGTCAGCACGACTGTTTACTCTACAACCGTCCAAGCTAAGCCAATTGAACTGCATCCGGATAATCCGCATTATTTTCTGTGGCGGGGCAAACCAACGATCTTGATAACGTCCGGCGAGCATTACGGGGCCGTGCTTAATCGAGATTTCAATTATAAAAAATACTTTAAGACTCTTGAATCACTCGGCTTTAATCTTACCCGCACTTTCAGCGGCGCTTACTGTGAACCTGTCGGGGCATTCAAGATTCAAAATAATACTCTGGCGCCGGCAAAGAACCGGTTGATATGCCCCTGGAAACGTAGCGAGAAGCCGGGATATGCTAACGGCGGTAATAAGTTTGACCTGACTAAGTGGGATCCGGCTTATTTCAAACGCCTACGAGATTTAGTTAGAAATGCATCCAGACGCGGCGTCATAGTCGAATTGGTATTTTTCTGTCCCTTCTACAAAGATGATATGTGGAAACTCAGTCCGATGAACGCTGCCAACAACATAAACAGCATCGGCAATATGAAACGCACCGAGGTTTATACGCTCAAATATCCCAAGTTATTGGCCGTGCAGGATGCGATGGTGCGCAGGATAATCAGGGAACTGAAGGACTTCGATAACCTTTATTACGAAATTTGTAACGAGCCTTACTTCGGTGGTGTGACGCTCGAATGGCAGGCACATATAGCCGAAACCATCGCTAAAGCTGAGGCTGATTTCAAGGCCAAACACTTAATCGCCCAGAATATAGCGAATAAGCACAGAAAAATAAACGATCCCAATCCGCGAGTGTCGATTTTCAACTTCCATTACGCCAAGCCGCCCAATACAGTGACCGACAATTACGGCCTGAATAGGGTGATCGGCGACGATGAAACGGGTTTTGCCGGCAGCGAGCCGAAGCCTTACCGGCTCGAAGGCTGGGATTTCATTATTGCAGGCGGAGCAGTCTACAGCAATCTCGACTACTCGTTTACCGTCGGCCACGAAGACGGCACGGCAAAAATCAACGCCCCCGGCGGAGGCGGAGCGGTCCTGCACAAACAGTTGGGAATCCTGTGCGACTTCATCAACAGTTTCGACTTCATAAAAATGAGGCCCGACAACTCAGTTATCAAGGGCGGGATACCGGACAAAGCAACCGCCAGCGCATTGGTACAAAAGGGGCGTGCTTATGCCGTTTATATCAATGGCGGCAGCAAGGCAAAGTTGCAAGTGGAACTACCAAAGGGCAAATACACAGCGGAATGGATAAATACAAAAACCGGCAAAACCGATAAAAATGAAACGTTCGACCACCCCGGCGGCAATCGGACATTGAAATCGCCAAAGTACCAGGACGATATTGCACTTCGGATCCTTCGCTCGAACTAAGATCGCCCCGCCCTGAATTCTATTGACGATATTGAATAATCCATCGTTCGGCTTATCGTTCGCCTGTCTCGAATTCCTGCCGGGATACCTTGCCGTCATGGTTGGCGTCTCTGTCCCAGAGGCGCTGCCAAAGAAACGGGGGCAACTCGCTTTTATCAAGCAGACCATCCTTGTCCTTGTCGAACCGTCCTAACAACTTATCCATATCCGGTGGGCTGCCGAAACCGCCACCGCCTCCGGGCCGGAATGTGCCGCCAAACGCTGTTCCGCCCAGTTCATTTCTCGATATGGTCCCGTCCCGGTCGATATCAAGCTTCGCCAAGGATGCCGAAGCACGTTCGATTTCTATCTTGTCAAGGACTCCATTACCGTCGACGTCGAGAACTAAAAGTAGGATGGAGCCGACCCTGTCGCTTTCCAATCTATTCCGCAAGGCGGCCACGCGATGTTCCGCTGAAGCCTGATCCGCGCGTGCCCAGCGCCCCCATACCTTCAGATACTCGGGAATCAGCAGCTTGCCATCATGATTCGCGTCCAATGCCTTAAATATTTCAGCGGACAACTGTTCGTCTCGCACGACACCGCTTTTCAGAAACTCATTGCGGCTTACCGTTCCATCGCGATTGGCATCCATCTTCTGGATAATCTCTTTGGCCTCATCGGTAACAATCCGGTTGAGAACGTACTCGGCCTTGGTCACAAAGTCGTCCCCGTTACTGTCAGCGGCACGAAAGATACCCTGCCGCGATTCTCGCGTCATGTATTGGCCGTTTACGACGAATTCTTCGCGACTGTGCCTTCCATCATGATCGGCATCGACATGATCAAAATGTTGCTCGTAGCTAAGCAACTGTTGCGCGGTAACTCCCGCTTCCATTTGTGCGCCAAGCTGTTTAAGAGCCTTTGTGCCCGGCGACTTGAGGTCGCCTGCAACGGATACCGCGGTAGCTGCGACACAGACGGCGAGCAAGAGGCTCGCAGTCCGTACAACAGCCCGGCAAGTAATGGTTTGGTTCATGTTATACCCTTATCCTAAATTCTTCATGCATAACGCCTGCACACGCTGCCAAGCCTATCTATATTACAAAGATACCAAAATTTGCTGCGATACCAAATCACTTTCTTTCGCGTTTTGACCACCTCGGCTCTGTGATGCGGACCGACAACAAAAAGCCCGACAAGCCACAAAACTCTTGAAGTTGCAGCGGTAACGATGTATATTTTGGTTTTATGGATGAAATGATAGATTTTGTGAGGACGAAACAGAGATAGCGAATAGTGGAGGTTTTCATTGTGCAACTAAGTAAGGCTATATTTGCGATTGTGTTTGCCGGCATGATTCTGGGCAATGTGAATGCTCAGCAGGCGGGCTCTGATGATATCTCAGATTATTATGGATTCGAGGAAATAGAGATCATCAAGTTGGACTGGGGGATTAAAGACCTGCTGGTGGCCGATTTTAACGGTGACGGCCGAAAGGATATCGCCCTGACCAATAACAGAAGGGCCAGAATCGAGCTGCTAATACAGAAAGAAGCGATCGGGCCGGGCGAGAAGGACGTCGCGATCGATCCCAATGATATAGACATCAATGCAATCTCTGCCCCTACTCGATTCGAGCAACAGAACATCGCTGTTTCACAGAAACTGCATAGCCTGGTCTGCGGAGATTTGAACTCGGACGGGCGGACGGATCTGGCTTTTTATGGTGAGCCGAAAGCTCTGTATGTGTTGCTGCAAAAGGCCGACCAGGCCAAAACGGATAAGCCGACATCGATGAACTGGCCAACAAGGAAAAAGATCAATATCGATGATGGCCTGCCGACTTCCAATGCTTTAGCATGTGCTGACCTGAATAATGACGGTGCCGACGATTTGGCCCTGGCTGGCCGCGACAGCATTTACATCATCGTCCAGGCAAAAGACGGCTCTTTGGCTGAGCCGGTGAAATATCCCACTTCCGCACAAACCCTCGGTGTCGAAATCGGCGATTTAAACGGTGACTATATCAATGACCTTATTCTTGTCACAAACGATATGGAAAAACCACTGCACGTTCGATTCGGCCTCAAGACCGGACAATTGGGCCCGCAGTTGCAGTTTTCTATCGAGAGGCCGTTTGCACTAATGCTGCACAATATAGACGGGGCCAACGGGGATGAAGTTCTGACTATTGACAGTCTGAGTGGAAGGCTTATCTGTTATCAACTTGCCGTTGAAAACCGGAAAGATGCCGACTGGCCGATTCTGTTTTATCCTCTTGCATCAGGGCAGGAGGATACGAAGCGCGATTTAGTGCTCGGCGATTTCGATGGTGATGGTCTGGCCGATGTTGCGATCAGCGATCCAGGCGCAGCCGAGTTGATTCTTTACAGGCAGACGGCAGGTATTGGGTTGGCCGAGCCGGTTAGATTTCCCGCTTTTGCTGATATTACAAGCTTGTCTGCCGTTGATATCGACGCTGATGGAAAAACCGAATTGGGTGTTTTGAGCCTGAAGGAAAAGGTCATTGGCCTAAGTGAATTTGAAGATGACAGGTTGTCATTTCCGAAACCCATCGGCCTGAAGGGTGAGCCGGTGGCGATGGAACTGGCCGATGTTGACGGCGACGGCAGTATAGATTGCCTTTACGTATCCAGAAGCGATAACGACCTTAGAACTCTCAGGGCGGTTTATGATCTCGCAGCAAGCGAAAAAAACCGGGCAGATTCGGCAGAAGGAAACGCTGAGAAATCTGAGACAACCGAAAATGCCGGCCGAGATGGACTTGCATTAGAGCTTAAAAAGCTGACCTCCAATCCTGATGGTTTGAAAGTGCTTGACGTCGACCAGGACGGATTGCTGGATGTTCTGATATTTGTCAGCTACGAGCCGCCCATATTGGTTCGGCAGGTAGAAAAGAACAAATTCCAAGTTGTTGATTCGCCAAAAGCACAGAGCAGTTTGATTAAAGATGCGAACCTGCGATCAATTTCCGTAGCCAATGTGGACGGCAAGGCCGGTGATGAGCTGCTGGTGGCGCAGAAGAACTTCGCAAGAAGCTTGGTTTTTTCTGAAGGACAGACCTGGAACGTGGTTGACCAGTATAACGCCAAGAGTAAGGAGAATCAAATATTGGCTGTTGCCGCTTTCGATCTCGACGCTGATAATCCGGCGGACAGGCCCTCTATTTTGCTGCTGGACGGACAAAAGGGTCGGCTTCAGATACTCAAAGCCGGCAATGATAAGACCTACCGGGTCGAAAAGGGATTGGATGTCGGCAACTGGAACAGTGCGGCACATCTGAAAATGCTGTTTGCCCCGCTGACGGGCAATGAGCTTGAAAGCCTGCTGTTGTTCGATAGCAAAAAGTTTGCGCTTGTTACTCCGCTGAGAAGCACGAATTTTGCACAGCATCTGGAGCAGCAATTCGGCTATGAGACAAAAATTAAAGACGGGATATACGGCAACCTTGCAACGGGTGATATAAACAGCGACGGCCGGCCTGACATTATCATGGTTGAATACAGGCGCAATCACATCGAGATACTCGCGCTCGATGCCGAAGTTAAGCCTGTTCCCGCGATGCGTTTTAAGATATTCGAGCAAAAAAGTTATCGCGATGCTAAAGGCCGCCCCAAGGCCAGCGCCGAGCCGCGAGAGCTGACGGTCGCCGACGTAACCGGCGACGGCAAAGACGACTTAGTCACCGTTATTCACGACCGCATAATTATCTATCCGCAAGATTAGATTTGCACCCGGTTACGTCTGTCGATGTTGCGCCGGATAACCCTCGTGAAGCGTTTATCATGCAAAGCAAAATGGTTGGTAATGGAAATAAGGTTTTTGTAGCGCTGAGTGGCGGAGTGGACAGTTCGACCGCTACGGCATTGTTGTGCCGGGATGGTTTTGACTGCGAGGGCGTGTTCATGATTACGAATGATAGTGCCCGCCACGCACAGGCAGAGGCTCAAATGGTTGCTGGGGAATTGGGGATAAAGCTCCATGTGCTGGATCTTCGCAAAGATTTCGAGCGAATTCTTGACTATTTTTGTAGTGAGTACAGAAAAGGCCGAACGCCTAATCCGTGCGTCTTCTGCAACAGGTATATGAAGTTCAGCAAGTTGTGGGACTTTGCGCGAAGTCATGGCGCCCGGTTTCTTGCCACCGGACACTATGCGAGAATTCTCAATCGCAGCAACAATGTTGGCCTGTACGAAGCTGCCAATCCTTCCAAAGACCAGTCCTACGTGTTATCGATGATTGAGAAAGATATATTGGCCAACGTCATTCTTCCAATGGGAGATTATTCCAAGGATCAGACGCGGGAAATGGCGGCGAAATTCGGTTTACGCACCGCACAAAGCAAAGAATCGCAGGAGATATGCTTTATCCCCGACGATGATTATGTCGCTGTGCTCGAGCAGCGGTGCCCCGAGCTTGTTCGCAGGGGCAACATTGTCGATAGCAGCGGCAAGGTTCTCGGCGAGCATAACGGTGTGCACAGGTTCACTATCGGTCAGCGGCGAGGGCTGCGAGTGGCTATGGGCAGGCCTTACTATGTCACGAAAATTGATGCCGAAAGCAACACCGTTACACTCGGTCCAAAAGAAGAGGTCATGCAGAAAAAACTTCGTGCAACGGGTACGAATTGGCTTATCGACGAGCCGGTCTCGCCTTTTCGAGCGAAGGTAAAAATACGCTATAACAGTAATGGTGCTTTGGCGATGATCACTCCGCAGGATAATAGTGTTGCGGTTGAGTTTGATGAGCCGGTATCGGCAATAACGCCGGGTCAGTTGGCCGCTTTTTATATTCAGGAGGAAAAAAACAATAGGCTTATTGGAGGAGGATGGATTGACAAGGTGGCTGACTAAAGGTTAATATTACTGTGACAACAATTCAGGTTTTTAGGTATGCAGGCTCAAGATGACATTTTGGAATTAGTACGGCAAAAGAGTGCTGAGGCGGCAAGAAAAATGCGGCGAGGATTAATTTTGCAGCCTGGTGCGATTGGCGACTGTATATTAACACTGCCGTTAGCTGCGTATATGAAAGATGCGCTGGATTTGGGCGGAATTGATATTCTTGGGCATACCGAATACGTTGGCTTTTTGCCGGGCAGGTCCTGTATCGATGGTGTTCGTTCAATAGATTCAATGGATTTACATCGATTGTTTGCTGAAGCGACAACATTCGTGCTTAAAGACAGGGATCCTTTGATAAGCGCTTTTGGCGATTATGTCTGGATTGCAACGTTTTTGGGTGAGCCGAACAGCAACTTCGAACAAAACCTGATTTTCACTGCCAATTGCAGCCATAGCGCAGAGGTTATAACACTCTCTATAAAACCACCAAAAGGTTTCTCTGAACATTTAGCCGATTTTTACATCCGGCAATTGATAGACCAAAGCGGCCATTCCTTGCATTCCCGGAGATTTCAGACCGACGACTGTTTAATAAAAGCGACAGAAGCGGATATTAACACAGGCAAAGAGCTTCTCAGAGAAATAGGTCTTGGTTCCGGCGAGAAGCTGATAGTTATTCAGCCGGGCAGCGGCGGAACAAGAAAATGCTGGCACCTTGAGAACTTTTTGGCTGTGGCCGGAGAGCTTGATTCGAGAGGTGTTGAAATCGTATTTTTATTAGGGCCTGCTGAGCTGGACAGATTCAGCGATGCGAAAATTAAGAAAATCGGCAGCATTGGAAGGTGCCTGACGGATTTGTCTTTGACGCAGGTGCTGGGGCTTTTAAGTTGTGTGGATGGATTTATCGGCAACGATAGCGGGATTACGCATTTGGCTGCCGCCCTGGGTATCAGGACGTATGGTGTTTTCGGTCCGACTAATCCGGCAGTGTATAAATCCATCGGACCGGCTGTTACAGTATTCACAAGCAGTACAGCATCTTTTTCCAGGAAGCCCTCAGTGAGTTTACAGCGGAAGCTCCTGGAGGTTTTAACGGTGTAATGTTTGAACCGAATTGAGTTAATGTAATTTCAAACGGATTGAAAATAGAAAAAGCAGTTTTTGGTTAGAGTATGGTAACGGCAAAGATGCTTGCTTTGCATGTTCACCTGTTGAATAGTTGACCACATAAGTGTTTTTGTTATAATGACCAGAGCAAGGCTGGTGCTTGAAGAAAAAGGGGCGGTGCTGTACTTAATAGACTTTTTGTTGAGGTGTTCGTATGCAAGAAAGAACTTTGGGTGAATTAGCCGAATATGTAGGCGGGCGGGTCTGTGGTGACCCTAACGTTATTATTAAGTCTGCATCTACGCTCGGGCGGGCGGATGAAGGCGATATTAGCTTTTTAACAAATCGTAAATATGAAAAACAGATGCGGACGACCAAGGCAAGTGCAGTAATAATAGGAAAAGAAACACCCCCCACCTCAGTCCATTTGTTAATAGCTGATGATCCTTACTATGCTTTTATGCAGGTAATGGTGCTCCTGCATGGGCATCATAAGCATAAAAAAGTAGGGATCAGCCCGAAGGCTTCAATTTCCGATAGCGCTAAAATTGGTGTGGACTGCCATATCCATGATTTTGCGACAATAGCAGATGAGGCAAGAATCAAGGACGGGTGCATAATTTATCCTGGTGTGTACATTGGCAAAGATGTCCAAATCGGTAATGATAGTATAATATATCCTAATGTTGCCATTTATGATGGTTGTAAAATCGGCAATCGTGTAATTATAAACGCGAATTCGGCGATCGGTGAAGACGGCTTCGGCTATGCCACCTATAAGGGCGTACATCACAAAATACCACAGACTGGTATTGTTATTTTAGAAGATGATGTTGAAATCGGTGCCTGCTGTGGAATTGAACGAGGCACACTTAGTGATACTGTTATAGGCCAGGGCAGCAAGTTAGGTGACATGGTTACGATAGGTCATGGTACCAGAGTAGGTTCACATTGTTTGCTTGTGGCGCAGGTGGGAATTGCCGGCTCGACTAACATCGGGCATTACTGTACAATCGGCGGACAGGTTGGTATTGTGGGTCATATAAATATTGGAAACAACGTTACGATTGCAGCGCAGGCAGGTGTTATTAACAACATTCCAGACAACAAAGTTATCTTGGGTGCACCTGCTATCGATGCAAGCATGGGCAGGCGAGCGTACAGCATGATACAATACCTGCCTGCAATGCGGCAAAGTATTCGGGAGCTTCAGAGTCAATTTAAACAGATCGTTTCGTCTATTGAACCTGATATCGAAGAACCGGCAGAGCAGGATGGTGACTCATAACTCATATCGATTTTCTAACAGGGCACTTGTTTGAACAAAATACAAGAAACGAAATACGAGCCGCAAGAGGTGCTTGGTTTAATTGCCGGAGAGGGCAGACTACCCTTTCTTGTGGCCGCCGGCGCTAAGCAGGCGGGATTAAAAGTAATTTGTATCGGCTTGGCGGAGACGGCAGATCGTAAGCTGGCTGACGAAGTTGATGTCTTTTACAGAGCAGCCATTGCCCGACCGGGGGGATGGATACGGAGATTGAGAAAACATCGCGTAACCAGAACAATTATGGTTGGGCGAGTTTCCAAAGGACGACTTTTTACGCCATGGCGAATTGTGCAGTATTTGCCCGATTGGAGGGCATTCAGGATATATTACTGGCGGCTGCGCGGGAAAAACACACAACCGGATTCACTTTTGTGTGCTGTGGCGGATGAACTGGCCAGCGGAGGGATAGTACTGGAGAATTCAATCATGTATTGTAAAGAACATCTGGCAACGGCTGGTGTCATGACGGGCACACAGGTGCGTGCGTCAGTCGAAGGTGATATCGAGTTTGGCTGGCAAATAGTCAAAAAGCTCGGTGAGCTGGATATAGGACAGGCTATTGCCGTAAAAGAAAAGGAGGTCATTGCTGTCGAGGCAATAGAAGGAACGGCCGCGATGATCGAGAGAGCGGGCCGGCTTTGCAGATCGGGTGACTGGATGCTGATCAAGGTTTCCAAACCTCAGCAGGACATGCGATTTGACGTCCCGTGCGTGGGACCTGATACTATCAGAAGTCTGGCTAAGAACAGAGGTAATTGTCTGGTTGTTGAGGCGGAAAAGACGATCATCATCGACAAACCCGAGACAATAAAGCTTGCCAATCAATTAGGCATAACTATTCTTGGGCGGTGAGGTGTTGTAATTTCACCGAGCAGCTCGCACTAAAGTGAAGTCCGTATGACTGAATTTCCATTTCAACTTTTCATTAAATGTGCTTCTTCGAAAAACAAAGAAGAATCTTTGCTATGCACTGGTTTGTTCCGAGCCATCCCCGGCAGGCGCGCGATCTATGATGCGATGTGGAAAGACACAAGTGTCGTCGTAAAAGTGTTCTCGCACAAGATCAAAGCAAGACTTCATCTCAAAAGAGAATTGAAGGGATTAAACCAGTTGCAGAGGCGCGGGCTCAACTCGGCCAGATCCTTGTTCTCAGGAAAAACAGACGATGGGCGATGGGCCATCGTGCTCGAAAAGATTGTCGATTCGGCAACGGTTCTGGATGTGCTCGCCGAGACCACGGATAAGCGTGCGGAGCTGGATCTATTGATGCGCGTCTGCCGGGAACTGGCAAAACAACACAGCAAAGGGGTCTTGCAGAAAGATCTGCATTTTGGAAATTTTCTGCTGGCAGATGATCAAATATACAGTATTGATCCCAGTCAAATGTTATTCTCCCGGCGCCAAGTGCCAAGGGAAAAGAGCATTTCTCAGTTAGCATTGCTGGTGTGCTGTTTGCCAACCAGCGACATTAAGTCAGCCAGAGTAATCTGTGAGAAATATTTCGAGGCCCGCGGATGGCATTTTGAAAAATCAGATGAAGCATTGTTCCAACAACAACTAACTGTACACAGGAAAAGAGGGGTCAGGCATGGTTTGAAAAAGTGCCTTCGGACCAGTAAAAGATTTTTGCGAATCAGAGACGGCGGAACCGTTGCCGTATTTGACAAGGATTTTTACCGGGGAGCGGACCCGCTTGATTTTACTGAGCAGATCGATACGTTGATGGATGAGGGACAGGTTCTGAAAAACGGCAATACTTGCTTTGTTTCCCGCTTGATGTGGAACGGCAAAGACGTAGTGGTTAAACGATATAACAACAAGGGATTCATCCATTCACTGCGCCATACGATAAAGAAGTCTCGTGCCCGGCGAGGGTGGATGCATGGACATCGGCTTGGAATGCTGAATATAGCCACGCCTAAGCCGCTTGCCTATATCGAGCAGCGCAGAGGGCTGCTGGTAGAGAAATCTTATCTGGTAACCCAACACATTAATGGGCAGAGTCTATATGAATTTCTGCGGGACGATAATGTTACTCAAGAGCAGCGATCAACGGCCACGCAGCAGATCAAGAATCTGCTCGACAAGATGGGAAAACACCGTATCACTCACGGTGACTTGAAAAACTTAAATATTCTGGTTACTAAAACGGGCCCTGTCCTGATAGATCTTGATGGTATGAAGATCCATAAATGGGATTGGTCGTGTAAAGTTCAGAAAGCGAAAGATTTGGAGCGTCTTGCAAAGGACAAATAAGACCGCCATTCGGTTATCAAGCCGAAGTAAAAACAACCTCGATTCCATGGCACGGGAATAAATAACAAAGATTCTCCTCGTAGTATTCCCTGAAGCTCGTATGCAGGTTTACAAACCATCCAAACAGTTTCTTGAAAGGATTTATCGTTTTAAATGACGACTTGAATATCAGACGTTGCGATAAAATCCTTATTCTAATGTCAGTATAAAAATTGGGTACTTTCCTTCTTAATTGGCTCTCATAATCGACAAAATAATAGAAACTATATAAGCCGAAGAATCTCGTATGCGTAAAGTCGGAATAGTAATGCGGATTTGAAAAATGCGGCACAAAAATATTTGCTGTGCCGTTTCTTTTTAAAACTCTGACAATTTCCGCCATTAAGTTCTCAAAATTCTTTATATGTTCTAAAAAATTTCTGCAATGAATCTGGTCAACCGAATTATCAGGTAAAAAAGGAAGTCCCTTTTCGAGATCAGCCACTATATCCACACATGGCAAGTCAACCGCATCGATTCCTATCCTCCCTTCTTTTTTTCGGGCACCACAGCCCAATTCGATAATTATTTTTTTCCCGCTATTAATAAGACTGTCTAAATCGATTTTCACTATTGTGCCCATTGCAATCTTCTATAATAAATCAAATTAATTCTGCTGTAAACTATGCGTTTGGCTTGCCGGAGCTATGCTTCTAAGAATTCCACAATCAAATTAACGAGCCGCTTTCCAAGCACACTGATGTCAAATTCCCGAACTCTGCTTTTGCCTGCTTGACCTGTTTGTTTTCTTAACGCCTGATCCTTTATCAATTTACTAACTCTGTCAACCCACTGCGAAGTATTTATTGCATGAAACCCAGTTACGCCATCATCAACGTACTCTGCATTCACACCTACCGGGGAAGCAACTACCGGCAGCCCTGCGGCTGCATATTGCAGGATTTTGAAACCGCATTTGCCCCTTGTGAATCGGTCATCCGGAAGCGGGGCCAAACCAATGTCACCGGTTATCAAGTCGAATGCCTCGGTGCGTTTGCGCCACTGATGTTTTTCCACTCTCATATTTTGCATGTCGAAAAAGTCATCACAGATTATTCTTAGAATAACATTGTCGAAACGTGCTCCAATTTCTTCAAGCACAGGTTTGATTTGTGCAAGATATCGTAACGTACTTTTACTGCCAATCCAAACAAGGCGGATTTTGCCGTCGTTTTCAGATTTGGTTTCTACTTTGTATGCACTTGTGTCCAAACCTGTAGGTAAAACTTCAACCCTGGGATTGAATTTCTGCGCGTGTTCTGCGAGATAGGGATTACCTGCTATTACTAAATCGGCAAGTTCAACAGACCTGCGGAAACGCCTTCGCCGAGACAAACAGGATCCTGATTTCCTAGTACTGTACATCACGGCATCGTCAAAGTCATAAATAATTTTTCGACCATATCGGTGTAGCCAGAAAGCATCGCGAAAATTCAGTATTTTGCGGTGAAGGAAAATACCGTCAAACTCGGCTGTTCGCTTAAACAGCTTTCGACGTCCTAAGAAATCTGGAGGCAGTTTTGCAACTTCGCAATCAATGCCATTCTCGAGCAACATAGCCAGATGCACTTCAATACGCTGCCTGAAACTTGCATTAGTTGGATTGTTGGTTACTACAAAGAGATCCATTGCCTTATCCCTTAGCCTTTCCGGCTAACTTTTTCAGCACAAATAAACATTATATCTGATTGCCTCATAAGAGCTGCAATTCCTGACCAAGGTGATACGATTCTTTTTAACAGTGATGATCTTTTAACTCTGTTGCGGTGGTTGTTGCTATAATTGTCTCCATAAATACAATACTGGAGTGAGCCTAAAACGCCTTTCGAGCTTCTATTATAAATTATTTTCTTAATCGAAAGATTTGATTTTTCAAATAGACCCGCGATGGTTCTCGTTGTGAAAATATGAAGATGTCTCGGACAGTCAAGATGATACCATTTTTCCCTGAACAGCTTAGCGTTAAGACTGTAAAAATTGGGGGTACTAATTATACATAAACCATCGTTTTTAAGAAGGCTTGATATTTTTAGCAGAACTTCTGATGGATTATTTACATGTTCCAGATAAGACCAGGCGGTTATTACATCAAAAAATTTATCAGGGGAAGGAGATTCCATGACCGTACCGGTAAATACATCGATTCCATAATTTTCCCAGGCTGTCTTCGCGGCTGTTTTTGAGATGTCTATTCCATAGATCTGACACCCGGTCACAGTTTTTATTTCATACAGGAAATTACCGTTTCCACAGCCAACATCCAATACTCGGGACTGCTCGGACAGTCTTTTACAGAAAGACGCGACAAAGGGCCTTCTTTTCAATTTGTTTTTTATCGCAGATTGATCCAGTTGTTTAGTATCCACTTTAGCTTTGTGAGGTGCATAATCAGGCGGGTAGAATTTAATAATATCACTCGGAGAAACCTGTGGATTCATAAACACAAGACCGCAGTTTTTACAGATTACATATGAAAAAGTACCATCAAGGCCGTGCAAGCGATCCTTCGCCTCAAAAAGGAATTTGTGTTCATCGCTGCCACACAGGTCACAAGGTATCTTATTCGTTTTTGTCATTCTTAAGCTTCCGTCTCACCACTGTCTTGTTATTCCTATCGTGTGACATGCCAGCGACAGTTTTAATCAAAATGACCGGTTATATTCCAATTACACGAATGTTTGAACATCCCGGAAAATCAGCTATAAAATCTCCGCCCAAGGGACGTCATAAGTTCCTGTTTCTAATAACATCGAGTATGTATTCGTGCCGTTCAGTAACTGTACTCGGATATGCTTGATTAATTCTGAGAACCGATCTCTTGCAATATTATTATCGATTCAGATACATAGATTCATAGTACTTATGATAGTCGCCGGAGACGACGTTTGCGAGCCAATCGGTATTCTTTAAGTACCAGTCGATAGTTCTGTTAATACCTTCCTCGAAGCTTACAGTTAGTTGCCAATCCAACTCGTTGATTATCTTGCTTGCATCGATGGCGTATCGCCTGTCGTGTCCGGGCCTGTCGGTAACGTGTTTTATCAGCGATTTAGGCTTGCCCAGACGGTTGAGTATCAGATTAATAACTTCCAGATTCGCCTTCTCGTTGCAGCCGCCAATGTTGTATATCTCGCCGGGCGGTGCATTTTGCAGCACCTGCCAGATTGCCTTACAATGATCATATACATATAACCAGTCCCGCACATATAATCCATCGCCATAGACCGGCAGATCCTTATCGTTGATGGCATTGTTAATCATCAGAGGGATCAGTTTTTCCGGGAACTGGTATGGGCCGTAGTTGTTCGAACAACGGGTTATATTGTATTTCAGACCCCACGTATGCCCGAACGCCCTGACGAGATGGTCTGCCGCGGCCTTGCTCGCTGAGTACGGCGAATTCGGACTCAGCGGTGTCTGTTCGATGAATTTTCCTTCCGAACCAAGTTCACCATATACTTCATCCGTCGAGATTTGAATGAATCGCTCCAGCTTCTTGTCGCGGGCGGCTCCGAGCAGGGTGAGTGTGCCGGTGACATTGGCTTCGATGAAGACTTTCGGCTCGGTGATCGAACGGTCCACATGGCTCTCGGCGGCAAAATTGATTATCGCATCGATCTTGTGTTCGTCGATTATTTTTTCAACCAGTGCGCCATCACAAATATCGCCTTTGATGAATTTGTGATTCTCATGCTCTAAGAATTCGGCAAGGTTTTCAAGATTGCCGGCGTAAGTGAGCTTATCAAGATTGACTACAAAGCAGTCGGGATGCTCACTGAGCACCATTCGCACAAAATTGCTCCCGATAAATCCTGCACCGCCTGTAACCAGAATTCTTTTCATAACTGCCTTAAAAAAAGTTCCAACGGAGCCTGCCAATGCTCGATCGGCTCATCGAGCAAACGCTTGATTCTACTGCAATTGAAGCGACTATTCAAGGGTCTTTTCGCGGGGCTTGGAAAATCGCTGGCCTTGCATGGCAGCAGATTAACATCCATAGAAAGTTTGTCCAATATAAACTCTGCCATGCCGTGCCGGGTGACGTAACCTGCACTTGCAAAATGATATATGCCCTCGGGCTTTCTTCTCAGCATTTGGCAGATAACCTTGGCCGCTTCGATTGTCGCCGTCGGCGATCCTGTCTGGTCGTCAACGACCTTCAGCGTTTCCTGAGATTTTGCATGCTGGATGAGCTTTGTTACGAAATTATTGCCGGCCGAGCCGTAGGTCCACTCCACACGAACGATGCAATATTCACAGCCGCTGCGGGCAAGCAGTTGCTCTCCTTCCAGCTTGGTTTTGCCGTAAGTGTTTATGGGATTGGGATGGTCGGTCTCGACGTAGGGTTTATCGCCGCACCCGTCGAAAATGAAATCGGTGCTGATATGAAGGACCCGTTTGCCGGCTTCGCGAGCGACAGCACCCAGCCGCCCTACCGCCTCGCCGTTGACCCGGTATGCCAGTTCGGCCTGGCTTTCGGCTCCATCGACATTTGTATAGGCGGCACAATTTACGATGATTTCGGCGCCGGCAACGGCATGCTGCAAGTGATCGGTATCGGTGATATCAAACTCCGGCAGGTCGTACGCGATAGGCTCCAGTCCATGCTGCCGGCAAATCGAAACCACATCGGAACCAAGCATCCCCCTGCCGCCCAGAATAGCAATTTTGGTGCCTTCAGCCGTCATCAGATTCTCCCGAATTGCGGCAGATTTTCAGGCCGGAGGTCTTTTAGCCCGGGATAAACCGCATCTTTGGGCGACAGCTCCGGTTGCTCTATCGGCCACTCGATTCCGATGTCCGGGTCGTTCCAGATGATGCCGTGTTCGGTGGCCGGATTGTAGAAATCGGTGCACTTGTATGAAAAAAGTGCCGTCTCGCTCGTTACGCAATATCCGTGAGCGAAGCCCGGCGGGACATACATCTGCCTGTGGTTTGACTCGGAAAGGACCTCACCAATCCACTGACCATAAGTCGGAGAACCAATACGGATATCGACGACTACATCCACGACCTCGCCCGATAAGACCTGAATCAGCTTGCCTTGTGATTGAGGGTGTTGGAAATGCAATCCCCGCAGAATCCCTTTTTTTGAGAATGAGATATTATCCTGCACGAAAGGACCGGAGATGCCGGCCTGCTCGTAACGTGTGCTATTCCAGGTTTCTAAAAAGTATCCCCTGTCGTCGGGGAATACTTTCGGCTCCAATATGAGCACTCCGGCAAGTTTTGTTTCTTTAATATTCATTTTATACCAGGCTGCCATTTCTTTTCAGACGGGAGGTTCCTTTGCTACTAATTCATTGGCCCTGTTAAGCGATTCGAATGTGCCGGCGTCAGTCCACCAGCCGTCGATGATGTCATAAGCCAGTTGATCCTTTGCTATATAAGCTTGGTTCACATGAGTTATTTCCAACTCGCCACGGCCTGACGGCTGGAGCGTTCGTATGATATCGAAGATAGCAGCGTCGTAGAAATATATTCCGGTAACGGCGTAATCCGACTTGGGCTGTTCGGGTTTCTCTTCGATGCCGATAATCCTGCCTTCGGACAGCTCGGCAACGCCGAAACGCTGCGGATACATTACTTGCTTGAGTAGTATCCTGGCGCCGGCCTGCTGAGCGATGAATTTGTCGGCGTAGCTTTTGAGATTTGCCCGGAAGATATTATCGCCGAGGATGACGGTGAGGGGATGGCCATCTGCGAAGTTCTCCGCTAATGCCAGGGCCTGTGCGATTCCGCCGGCCTCATCCTGGACCTTGTATGTGAATCGGCAGCCGAAATTTCTTCCGGAACCTAATAAGCTGACTACGTCACCCATGTGCTCGACGCCAGTCACAATCAGGATTTCCTCAATGCCGATCGCAGTAAACTTTTCGATGGGGTAAAAAATCATCGGCTTTTGCCCTACCGGCAGCAAATGCTTGTTTGTAACCTTTGTCAGCGGCATGAGCCGCGAGCCTGTTCCCCCGGCGAGAACTATGCCTCGTAAGTCCATATTTAACTCCTTGCGATTTTGTCGCAGCCTGGAAATTCTAAGTACCTCAAATCCCGCTGTCAATAAATTAACAACCCCATCTAATTATTCAATATCTATTACCTTAAACTTGGCATAGTGTCCTTCGTAGGTTCTGACGATATAGACATGGCCTAATTGGCAAGAAGCTAATCGTGTGGAATAGCCATTTTCCTTAGCTTGCGTGACCTTATCAAGATCGAGTTCACCTGCATTGTAAAAACCATTGCGACCATTGACGTAAAAATTACGGAACTTTAATTGGCCTTGATCCAAACGTAACTCCAAATCTCTTAACGATTCGGGCTCATATTGTTCAACTTTACCATCCGAAAAATCAACACCGCCTTGATTGTCCGTCCACTTTAATTGACCTCGATGCAAATCCCCAGAGGTAAAATCAGTGTGGCCATCCGCCTGATAAACATAATTCAAAGTAATGGATTTATGAGCATACAGCTTAAAATTTTGCTCAATGGTCTGTCCAGGTTCGGCATGAAAATGAACATTATGATATGCGTATTCCGGAGCTGAAACCGTAATTGAAAATTCGGTGTTTTCCAAACCTTTAAATTGAAATCGCCCATCCGATTTTGTCTTTACACTCATTGAAGGAGTGCTTAAAGAACCATAATTTGCATACGGATAACTGAGGCGAACCGTCGCACCGGCAAAGGGTTGGCCTCTCTCATTCAGAATAAACCCTGAAATTCCACCCAGTCGATTGGGTGGAACTTTTTTCATGGTATAATTTAAGTAAGTCACATCTCCATCGACTAAAGTAACTAAATCGTCGATCGGTTCGTAACCAAAAGCACGTAAAAGAAAATGTCGATTCGAGCCGGCAAATTTCTTTGGCAATATGCGATCTATAAAAAACAATCCGTTCTTATAAACACGAGAAGGCCTGTCCCCATGACAATCAAGATTGACTTGTATGTCAGAACCATTTTGAATTTGTATGCCATCGCCCAATTTCACACGACCGGCAATGACCACGCCACCATCGGTAGAGATTTGCTTTTGGTACTGCTGGAGCTTGTCTTGCGGATATTCTGGAAAATCTTCCAAAGAAGAAACATATCTCGGTGATTGGCAACCGTAACAATATACCATGAAACTGATTAGCAATATATATTTGATTTGTTTCAACATGATCTTTATCCTAACAAATTTCATTTCCTTTGCACAACTTCACCTGGGAAATCCGGGCTAAGTAATTGCTTTTGTTGCCCCGGTGGTGAAACCGCCATCGACTAAAAT
>CBDVBU010000022.1:0-18658 GCA_965372295.1 uncultured Phycisphaerae bacterium | reverse complement strand
TAAACGCGGCAAAAGGCAAGCAGCTTACCAACGTCCGCGCCGCAGGCAAGGACGATGCCGCCAAAGTCAGGCCGGCAAGAATAATGAGTCTTGAGGTGGCCCTGGAGTACATCCAGGAGGACGAGCTTGTCGAGATTTGCCCCAGTTCGATTCGAATCCGCAAACACCTCTTGAAAGAAGCCGACAGACGCCGACAAGCCCGCCGCACTTGACGGCAACATACCCGTGTGCATAACTCTCGGGCATCCACGATGGAGCACAAACGCCGAGACACCACCCTTCCAGCCAATAGGCTATTTGGCAAGTGCCCACAATGCCATAATATGTTCCCCCTGAAAATTATGGGTGATAATATGTATGCTTTCATGGCGTAAACAGCACAAAACGCATAAAAAGCAAAAATTCTATTGACTATTTGAAATAAATGTTTAAAATAAGCGTCTTACATCAAGGAGACGATTATGGCTATTAGAAAAGACGGTATGGACACAAGGAACAAATTGCTCAAGGCGGCATCAGAAGCCTTTGCAGATAAAGGCTACAGGGAAACGACGGTAGCGGAGATTTGCCGGCGAGCCGGAAGCAACGTGGCGGCAGTGAACTACCACTTTAGCGGCAAGGACGCGTTATACGCATCAGTCTGGCACGATGCCTTTGAGGAGGCCCTGCGGGTTTATCCGCCGGACGGCGGATTACCGTCTAAGGCAACACCGGAGAAACGTTTGCACGCCCTGATTTTCTCTCTCCTGCACAGAATTATGGATGACGGCCGGCTGGGATATGCAGGACAGATCCTTCTGCAGGAAATGTCGGACCCAACGGACGTAATCCGCCAGGTCCGGAGGGATGTGATTTGCCCTCTACGTGAACATATACGACAAATCATAACTGAATTGTTAGGCCCGAAGGCGGATGAGCTGCAAATAGGATTCTGTGAGATGAGCGTCATTCATCAATGCCTGGCGATTGGATTTCGCAAGGGGAAACTGCCTCCATTCATAATCGAAGACAGGCCTACGCCGGAACTCATTGATGGCCTAGTGGAACACATAACACGTTTTTCTTTGGCAGGAATCAAGGCGGTCCGCAGGAAAATTGAAGCCGGTCGCACATAAACACAATTTGGAGTGTAACCGAACGCACACACAGACCACTATATTAGTGAAGAACATGATACGCATGACAAAACAATCGCAGACGCAACTCTTAATCGGCCTGCTACTCTTAATGGCCGGGGGTTGCTCACATCCGGCCGGAAATCCGGCCATGCCCACGGAGATTCCAACGTCGTTTTCCACTACGGGAACAGAACCGCTGCCCGACAAGTTCTGGCAAGCATTCGAAGACGACCAACTCGATACCCTTATCGACCAGGCCCTGGCAAACAACTTTAATCTGGAGACGGCATGGAACCGCCTGGCTCAGGCACAGGCTGTAGCAAAGAAAAGCAAAGCGGCCCTTTGGCCCCAGGCAGAGCTGGACGCCGGCTTCAGGCGAAACCGTCAGGAAAACCAGGGCATCACAACCTATAGCAGCCTCTATTCGCTCGGTATTGCCGCCGGCTATGAAGTCGACCTGTGGTCTCGGCTCAGGTCCTCACAAAAAGCAGCCTGGCTCGACGTCCAGGCGCAGCATGATGCCGTGAACACCGCTGCAATTACAGTGACCGCTTCGATCGCCAACACATGGTATCAATTGGCCGAGGTTAAAGCCCTGGTTCGAATCGCCGCCGAACAAATTGAGACCAACCGGCAGGTGCTCGAAATCGTGACCGTCAAGTTCAGAAAAGGTGCGGCCTCGGCGGCCGACGTGCTCCGACAACGCCAATTGGTCGCTTCGACCGAAGGGCTGTTAATCGTGGCTAAAGAGACAGAGGAATTGCTGCAATACCAACTCTCGGTTCTGGTTGGAAACCAGCCCAAACTCACCTGGCAACAAACCTCTATTACCCTTCCGGATTTACCGCCCCTGCCCAAACTTGGGGTCCCTGCCGATGTCCTTTGGCGCCGACCCGATGTTCGGCGGGACTTCCGACTGTTGCAGGCCGCGGATCAACGTCTGGCCGCCGCTGTCGCGGATCAGTATCCACGCATCAGTCTTGCAGCAAGCGTGGAGACATCGGCCGTGTCGGTACATGATCTATTCGATGACTGGCTGGCCAATCTGGCCGCTAACGCCATTCAGCCGCTCTTCGACGGCGCCCGGCGCAAAGCGGAAGTGCAGCGCCAACAGGCCGTTGTCCTGGAACGCATCCACACATGGGGCCAAACGATTCTGGATGCCCTATGGGACATCGAAGCGGCTTTAACACAGGAGCGTCAGCAGACACAGCTTCTCGATAGCCTCAATCTCCAGCTTGGGCTGGCGCGCGAAACCTATCAGCACAACCGCGAACGCTACATTAAGGGGCAGGCCAATTATATCCGCGTGCTTGAATCGCTACAGTCCCTGCAGACGCTGGAACGCAACGTCGTCACAACTCAACGTACGCTAATTGGACGCCGGATTGATCTATACCGGTCGATCGCCGGTTCATTCGATATGCCACGGCCAGCGATATCTCGAACTCATGACATGACAGAAGCCGCGACACATCCGGCTACTACTATTGAGGATGAATAGGACTTATTATGACAGCGACTAAACGTGTTAAGCAAAACCGACCTGAACAGCCCCACCGGATACTGCGCGAGCTTATTAGCGGAGCCATCAAGATTGTGCTGGCTCTGGCGATTGTCGGAGGAGCGGTCCTTCTCTATCGTTACCAGATCCGGACCAGCCCACGTGCCGGTCGTAAGAAACCTCCGGCTCAGGCTAAGCTTGTTCAAGTGATTCCGGTTCGAAAAGACGACTGCCTGACAACGGTGATTGCCGACGGGATTATCATGCCGGCCCATCAAGTGACTTTGCGACCTCAGGTAACAGGGCAAATCGTCGAGCTTTCTTCCGACGTGGTCCCGGGCGGAATAGTCAAGGCGGGGCAGAACCTCATGCGGATTGATCGCCGGGACTATGAAATTCTTATCCAACAGCGACAATACGATGTTGTCAGGGCCGTGAAGGATTTTAAGGTAGAACAGGGCAACCAGGCCATTGCCCGGCAGGAGTACGAGTTGCTGGGCGAAGTGATAAGCGAAGAAGACCGGGAACTGGTGCTGCGTGAACCCCAGTTGGCCTCGGCCGAGGCGGCCCAGGCCTCTGCCCGGGCGGCCCTGCAGAAAGCCGAGCTTGATCTGGCACGATGTGATATCAAGGCGCCATTCAGCGCAATTATTCAGGAAAAGCTAATCGACCTTGGGGCTACGGTCTCGCTCAACTCGAACCTGGTGACATTGATTGGGACCGATGAGGTCTGGATCGAGGTAAAGGTGTGGGCAAATAAACTCAAGTGGCTTACCATACCACGAAGAAACGGCGAGCCCGGATCGAGTGTGAAGATCTATAACACGCTCGCATGGGGTGCGGGTCGGTTCCGCACGGGCCGCGTACTGTGTCTCGCTGGAGAATTAGAAACGCAGGGCCGGCTGACCCGGCTCCTGGTAGCTGTGGATGACCCATTCTGCCTTAAAGCCGAGAATCGCGACCTGCCCCAGCTCTTGATAGGCTCGTATGTCTCCGCGGAGGTTCAGGGGCGAACATTGAGTTCCGGATTTCCTATACAGGTATCCCACCTTCGTGATAACGATACAGCCGTCTGGATTATGGACGATGCCGGCCGGCTTGAGATTCGGCCCGTACAGATTGCTTTCCGTGGACCCGACCGCGTGTATGTAACCAATGGCCTGGCTGAGAATGAACAGCTTGTCGTAACCGATATCGCCGCACCCGTGCCCGGCATGCCTATGAGAGTCGCTCCGGCCAAAGGGCAAATCCCTCATGACAATCAGGCGGCCCGTAAAAAGGGAGGTCGCTGATGGCCCACGAAACACATGACCGTACCGAAGGACGCGGACTGATCGCCTGGATGACCGGAAATCGCATTACGCCCAACCTGCTGATGCTCATCTTTCTCGGCGGGGGCTTTTTCATGGCGCTTCGTATCAAGCAGGAAGTGTTTCCCGAGTTTGACTTGAATACGGTCACGATCCGGGTTGCCTACCCGGGTTCGAGCCCGGAAGAGGTCGAGCAGGGCATTATCCTGGTCATAGAAGAGGCCATCCGCGGTCTGGACGGGATCAAGGAAATCACTGCTACGGCGAGCGAGGGGATGGGCATGGTCAGAGCGGAAATGGAAGAAGGGGCCGACGACCAGCGAATATATCAGGACATCAAACAGCAAGTAGATCGAATCGTTACATTCCCGTTAGATGCCGAGGAGCCGGAGGTAAGCCAACTGATCATGCGCCGGGAAGTGCTGCGAATCCAGCTCTACGGGGACACAAGCGAATGGGTTCTGCGTGAACTCGCCGAACTGGTCCGGGATCGTCTGCTGCAGGATCCTCAGATTACACAGGTCGATCTGCGCGGCGCGCGCAGGTATGAGGTGGCCATCGAAATCGATCAGCACGTGCTTCGCACATACGGTTTGACGCTCGACCAGGTCGCCCAGCGCATCCGACAGACGTCGATTGAAATCCCGGGCGGCAGCCTCGAAACTCAGGGCGGGGATATCCTGCTGCGAGTTAGTGAACGCCGCAACTGGGCAAAGGAATTCGCAACCATTCCGTTGATCACCACAGCCGACGGATCGGTGCTTTTTCTCGGCGACGTCGCACGGATCAAAGACACGTTCGAGGAAAGGGACCGCTATGCGACCTATAACGGAAAGCGAGCCGTCGGCATTGAGGTTTACCGTGTGGGCGAGCAGACTCCCATCGGGGTTTCCGACGCCGTGCGCTCGGCAATGGTCGAGATCGAAAGAGACCTTCCGCCAGGCATCAACTGGGTCGTCAACCGTGACCGATCCGAGATATACCGGCAGCGCCTGGAATTGCTTCTGAAAAACGCCTTCCTCGGCCTGATGCTGGTTATCGTTTTGCTGGGTTTGTTCCTGGAGTTTCGACTCGCCTTCTGGGTCACTATGGGGATTCCAATTTCGTTTCTTGGCTGCTTTCTGTTTCTGCCGATGTTCGATGTTACGATTAACATGATATCGATGTTTGCCTTTATCATTTCCCTGGGTATCGTAGTCGATGACGCCATCGTGGTCGGCGAAAACATCTACGAATACCGCCAGCGGGGAATGAGTTCGATACAAGCCGCAGTTTCCGGCGCGAAAGAAGTGCTGCTGCCGGTGACCTTCAGCATCCTGACCAACATTGTTGCTTTTCTGCCGCTTTGTTTCATCCCGGGAGTCATGGGCAAAATCTGGCGGGTGATCCCCTTTGTGGTCATTACGGTCTTTTCCATCTCTTGGATTGAGGCATTGCTTATTCTTCCCTGTCATCTGGCCCATGGCAAAAAGCAATCGACCCGGGTCGGGCTGCTGGGGACGCTCCAGCATCTCTTCAGCACGGCGTTGGACTGGATTATCAAAAAGGCGTACATGCCTTTCCTGGACGTATGCATTCGATTCCGGTTGATAACCATCGCGATTAGTTTGGCCGTTCTCATTGCCATTTTGGGATATGTTCGCAGCGGTCGCATCGGCATCATCTTGATGCCCCGGGTAGAATCGGATGTATCCGTTGTAACGGCGACGCTGCCCTACGGGTCGCCGGCATCCAAAGTCGAGCAGGCCAGCCACCGGTTGGTTGCTGCAGCCGAGAAAACGGCCAAGACCAACGGAGATAGTGAACTGGTCGAGGGAATATTCGCTTTGATTGATGAGAATGTCGTCGAAGTCACGGTTTATATGACCGATCCCGATATCCGCCCGATCAGCACGACGCAGTTGACACAAGCATGGAGGCAGCACGTCGGCTCGATTCCCGGTCTGGAAAGTCTCAAATTCGAGTCGGACAGAGGCGGCCCCGGCCGAGGCGCTGCCCTGACGATTGAACTGAGCCACCGTGACATTGACGTGCTGGATCGGGCCAGTGAAGCCCTGGCCGTCATGCTGGCGGACTTCCCGAACGTAAAAGACATCGACGACGGATACACGCCCGGAAAACGCCAACTGGACTACAGTCTGACCGACGAAGGCCACAGCCTCGGACTAACCCAGCAAACCTTGGCCCGGCAACTACGGAATGCCTTTTACGGAGCCGAAGCGGTCCGGCAACAGCGAGGACGCAACGAAATCCGGGTCAAGGTGCGTTTGCCCCGCGAGCAGCGGGTCCGCCAATATGACCTGGAAGAACTGTTGATCCGAACGCCACAGGGAACCGATGTGCCGCTGGCTCAAATCGCCCGGGTCAAACCGGGACGCGCATACACTGCAATTAATCGCCGCAACGGCCGGCGGACCGTGACTGTCACGGCCAACGTCGAACCGATGTCACAGAGCGGCCAGATACAGGCCACGCTCGAATCAGAGATGCTGCCGCAACTCGCCGAGCGGTTTTCAGGACTGTCCTATCGCTGGGAAGGACGTCAGCAGGACATGATGGAAAGTACATCGAGCCTGTTCAGCGGCCTGTTCCTTGCCCTGTTTGCCATCTACGCGTTACTGGCGGTCCCGTTCCACAGCTACTACCAGCCGATTATCGTGATGATTGCAATTCCGTTCGGCATTGTAGGAGCCGTGCTGGGCCATATAATCATGGGCTATTCATTGAGCCTGATGAGTATGATGGGCATCGTTGCCCTCTGCGGAGTGGTCGTCAATGACTCGCTGATTCTAATCGATTACGCAAACCGGAAGTGGCGAAAAGGTGTTTCGCCTTTCGATGCGATCCATCAGGCCGGCAGCAGACGCTTTCGCCCGATTCTAATGACAACGCTCACGACTTTCGGAGGGCTGGCCCCCATGATCTTCGAGACGTCACGGCAGGCACGGTTCATGATTCCAATGGCCATCTCCCTGGGTTTCGGCATTCTATTTGCCACGAGCATCACACTTATTATCGTTCCATGCCTGTACCTGATGGCCGAGGATGCACGCAAAATCGCTCGATGGCTGCCTTCGAACAATCGCGAACCGGCTGTCACGCACAACCCGGAACCAGGCTAACAGGCAAAGAACGTGACAGCCGAAAAGGTCATGAAACAGCATGGAGTCCCGATAAACGATTTATACTCATTCGCCCTGCCGCGGCTTAAAGAAATTCAAAGGGACAGTAATGTCCATTTCAATCCACAAGGCTCGGAACTGCTCGCCGAACAGGTCGCAAAGAGTATTCTCAAAGCCCTTGAAGACCAATAATACAAATCGTAATGAATGAAAATTTGCGCCTTTGTCATTTCGACCGGAGGGCCGCGGAGTGGCCCGAAGTGGAGAAATCTATTAAAAACAGATTTCCCGACTCCGCTTAGCTGCACTCGAAATGACTTAAAGAAGCGCATTTATTTTGTACAATTGATATAATCCAGCAAAAAATATATCAATAGATAGATGCCATGAACGATTTCACTATATCCATCGTAAGCTGGTACGACAAGCAGGCCGAGCTTTATTCGATCCGCAGGGCAGTATTCATCGAAGAACAGAACGTCCCCGAGAGCATCGAGCTTGACGGCCGGGATCCGGACTGCTTCCACGTCCTGGCTTCGGACAAAAATGGCCGCCCTGTCGGAACGGCAAGAATGGACAATAAGGGTAAAATCGGAAGAATGGCCGTGCTGCAAGACCACCGCCGGCGAGGCATCGGCAGAAAAATGATTCAGGCATTAATGGACTACGGCAGGAAAAATTCAATTACAGACTTTCATGTATCCTCCCAGGTTACTGCGATTGGCTTCTACAGAAAAATGGGCTTCGAGCCGTTCGGCGAGGAATTCATCGAAGCAGGAATAAAACACATCAATATGAAATTAAAAAATCCACCAAAAACCATATAATAAGTAGTTGGAATGCTCAAAGCGTATTAGGTCAAGAAGAACAGTATTATGAAAAGTAGCTTACACAAAAAGCTTATATCGGAAGTTGAAAATCTTAAAAGAATTACGAGTGAACTCTTATTAGAAGACATGGTGAACTTCGTTGCGATAGAGCAGTATAAGTTCAATGTTGCAATGCAGAAGTATAAGTCCAACCACAATCAAATACATGAAGAGGAAAGATTAAACTCTCCCTTAAAACAGTGTATGTATTTGCTTGGGATTGCTTCAAGCCAAGATGAGCCGAAAAAACATAAAACTATTGATCAGGATAAGCATGATCAAATAGTGAAGTTGTTGAATTCACTTTTTGACAATTATGCCATTTCCTATTTCCCTGATAAAAAAGAACTTGATAAAGGTCTTGATGATAACTGGATTAAATCTAGAGAAATAGCAATGCCCGCCTTTCTTCATTATTTTACGTCAGGATTTAAGGTCTCTACAGATCAAATTAAGTCATGGATATATATCTATTTTGATGGTTATGAAGAAAAGATAAAGTCGATTTTTGGGGTGACTCATACGGATATGATTGCTGCAGGAGAGTTCTTCGAAGAAAGAATTAAAAGCAATTGGGCTAATCTTTCCGATTTGTTCAGACAGGCCGACAAGCATAGACTGGATTTTCTAAACAAAATTGAAAATGGTGAAGATTATGACCAAGTAGTGGCCGAATTAAGATCTGACGCAAAGATAAAACAGGACTTTACAAATTGTTTCGATGGGATGAATGGAATTTATTCCATCAGTGTCAATGAGGCTAGACAGTCACTTGGAGATCCTATAGTAAATTGTTTATTAGAGAGTTTTTCAACGGCCAGAGGAGAATCTAAAGATTTAACATATATAACTGATGAGAACGATGTTGTCCGAAAGCCGCTGTTAACATCGGATGGTGATAAATTATTTTTCATTCCAAATAACTCTTTCTACCAAGCCGTGATTGAAACTGTTGAAAGCGAGCTGAGTAAAGGGAAAGGGCGTGATAGGTTTTTTAGATCTAGAGATAAAAGGCTAGAGAAGCAATCCGCACACCAATTCAGAAGGCTATTTCCTGAAAGGACATTGTTTTATGAAGGGGCATACGAAACCAATTCTTGTCACAATGAACACGATTTGATAATTGTCTATGATAGATACTTGTATATTGTTGAAGCAAAAGCATCACCACCAAGAGAGCCATTAAGAGATCCAGATAAAGCATACCAAAGAATACGAGACCACTTTAGAAGTAAGTCGGGTATACAGAAAGCTTTTAATCAGGCAAACTCGTTACGTAATAGGATTTTAGTTAACGGCTCGCAATCGCTTTATGATCATAATGGCAATGTTCTAATAGATTTAACAAAAGATGATTTTGACAATATCTCCTGCATTTGTTTAACAAGAGATGACTTTGGGCCTCTGGCAACAAATCTATCTCTACTGCTGGAAAAGGATCAAGATACGCCCTACCCTTGGGTCATTAGTATCACTGATCTTGAGTTTCTGATAGATGCATGGATTCACATAGGGCTTGATATTGAAAAACTGAACTTATATCTAACCCAAAGAATTAGTTTGCATGGAAAAGTTTTTGGAATTGACGAGCTAGAATATGCTGGGGCTTTTCTCAAATATGGGGGCCTAGAATATTTCATGGAGGCTAAGGCCGACTTAGTTTCTCTCGATCCATCAGAATCTACTATTTTTGATGAAATATACTTTGCAGAAATAGAAGGCCAAAAATATGAGTTAGTGACCACAACACCAAATTATACTAGGTTGGACAGGTCAAAGTTATATAGGGATAGCTGCAAGTCTGATAACGAAAAATTAAGAAAGCGTAAGAAGAAAAATAAAAGAAGAATATCTTCAGCCTCAAAAAGGATAAATCGAAAGCGAAAATAATGCCACATAACAAAATGCTGCACTTGTACAAGTTTTACACAAAGTTTCATATTTGCCGGTGAGTTCCCCCGTTATCCGATTTGTGTTCAGCTAAGCCGGATTCGATGAGCTTGAATGGTATGTATGAAGTTCGCTTCTGATTATGATCAAATGAGGGTGAGGACAGGAAAAAGGCTTTGTCATTGATTATTTACTCCGTCCAAAAAAGGCCGGATTTACGATATTGGAGCGGAATTATCGACCAAAAGCGATGGTAGCACCGAACAAAAATAAAAAAAATTGAATAATTTTTTATTCTTTTCTCAACAAGGACTTACGGCGAAAACGTGGCCTACATTTTTGTGGATTTTCGACTCAAACGCGCAGGTCGGGCCAATTATAGAGGCGCTACTTTTCGCCTCGGGCGAAAAATGGCCAAATATCTAAATCCAAAACAATATCGTGTAGCAAATGTTAAAATAGTCAATAATCAATAGAAAGCTTGTGCCCGCGAATGCGGGTATAGTAAATCCTGAGTTTCTCCGGCAGAGGCTATTTGAAAAAACAAAGCCAATTTATTCGTGCTGAGTACTGCGTGCTGCGTATTGCGAAAAGGAATTTGAAAAAACAAAGCCAATTTTATCGTTCAGCGTTCTGTGTTCCGCGGACTGCGTTAAGACAAAGGAAAGGAGCTTGAAAAAACAAAGCCAATTTTATCGTTCTGCGTTCTGCGTTCTGCGTTCTGCGAAAGGAACTTGAAAAAACAAACCCAATTTTCAAAGGGCAATTTGAGCTTAAGTATCTATATGAAAGGGAATTATGGAAATATTCATGCTTTGAAGGCGCGAAAAAACAAAGCCAAACAAAGCCAATATCGAGTGTGGCGAGGGATTTTTTACAAATGATGCAAAAGATTGCCACGGCCCTTCGGGCCTCGCAATGACAACAGTATCTCTGCTCCTTTGTGCCTTAGTGGCTTTGTGGCTATGGCACAGTTTGAAAAAACAAACCCAATTTATTCGTATTGCGTACTGCGTGATGCGTATTGCGAAAAGGAATCTGAAAAAACAAAGCCAATTTGGCAGGTATGGAAATTGCCGTATGCCCTTTTGTGACAAAGACATACGGCAATATTATACGATTTAGAAGGCTATGAAAACAAAGCCAAACAAAGCCAATCTTAGTTTTACCGCAGAGAACGGCGAGATCGCAGAGCTTTTAAATAAAAATAATTCTCTTTATTCTCGGCGGTCTCTGCGCTCCCGGCGGTTAATAAGAAAAAACAAAGCCAATTTCACAATCGCATCGCTCTTTGAGCAGGATCACGCCGAGACTGCTACCGGCTCGCGGACTACCTGCCGGCGTTTCTTCCTGCGGTTTATCGTTCGTTGCTCGCCGTGTGTTACCGGGGCGTCGCTGGATGCGACTTCGAGAGCTTCGATTGCGTTTTCGGCGTATAAATCGGCCTCCATCTCCTGCCAGAGGCCTTCGGCACGATTGAATAAGCCGCCTGAAACCAGAATCCGCATTTCCGGCCAGGCGTTTACGGATTTGATAGTATCGATGAGCCGGCGTACGCTCGGAGCCTGTTTTGGGGCCGTGCCGTATATTAGAAGGATATCCGGGCCGTATTCGTTAATGTAAGTCAGTATATCATCGTTGGTCAGGCCGCCGCCAAGGAAACGGACGTCCCAGCCGTCGCTCTCAAACAAATCGGTCATCATTTGGGCTCCCAGCTCCTGAAGCTCATCCGGGGCGCAGCAAACAACGACTTTTTTGCTCTTGCCGGGCCGCCGAGGCAGCTTATTTTGAAGCTGGTCGACAATTGTACGGTTAACCCGAGTTGCCAAATGCTCCTCGATAGCAGTGATTTTGTCCTTTCGGAGCAGATTTTCAATTTCCACCATAACCGGCCAAATGATGTGGACATAAACAGAATTTGCTGGAATGCCGCTCTGCATCGCTTCCTCGATCACGGCACGGCAACCTTTTCTATCGCCTCGCAGCAGCGGTTCCAAATAACGTGCCAGCATTTCTTCCTTTACCATAGTTTTATCTCCTTATAAAATTTTGTTTATATTATCTATATTCACACACAAAACTTTTAATAGCCGCTAAAATGTCAAAATGGGCAACTTTTAACAACCAATAAATACGTATCGGAGAGGAGTAAGAAAAAACTTTAGTTAAAGTGGGTAATATGGGAATTTTCAAAAAGAGTTTTGTTGACCGCCAAATTTATGCTACTTTCACATTTTCAGAGAATTTTGATACCAGCTTTTATACGCCGGATAATAGCGCTGGTTTTGTGCTGAAACCGCCGCTTACAACGAAATCCAAGACGCACAAGAGCAACTCAAAGAAGCAATGTTATAGGTCTCACAATGAAAAGTGGGGTATTATGCGATGCTTTTGCATTGGCGATATAGGCAATATTATTACAAAAGATCGGCTTTTAATTGAGACAGTTCTGAGTTGCGTTTATGAGCTGTTTTTAAATGTTTCGCTGTTCGGGTGCACCGGGTGCTTTATGCAGTTTGTATTCGACGCTGTCAACGAGGGCCTGCCAGGATGCTTCAATGATGTTTTCGGAGACGCCGACCGTGCCCCACATCGAGTTTTTGTCCCGCGATTCGATTATTACCCGCACGCGTGCGGCGGTACCTGCCCCGGCATTGACCACGCGAACCTTATAATCGATCAAATGGACATCCTTGATACTCGGGTAGAAATTCTCCAGCGACTTTCGCAGAGCGGCATCCAGTGCGTTGACCGGACCGTCGCCCTCGCCGACAACGTGTTCGGTTTTGTCGCCGACCCTGAGCTTTACGGTGGCCTCAGTGACAATGTCACCTGTTGCGCGTTTCTCAACGGTCACGTGATATTTAATCAGATCGAAAAACGGCTGGTACGCACCCATGATCTTCTTGATGAGCAAGTCGAAGCTGGCGTCGGCGGCCTCGAACTGGTAGCCTTCATTCTCAAGCTCCTGAACGCGCATCAGTACCTTTCGGGCCAGTTGCTTATCCTCGGCAATCTTCGCCTTTTCCAGCTTCGCCATGACTGTGGATCTGCCGCTCAGTTCGGAAATCAGGAACCGCCTTGTGTTTCCGACAAGCTCCGGCGTGATGTGTTCATAACTGCGTTTACTTTTGCGCAAGGCGTCCACATGCAAGCCGCCCTTATGCGCAAACGCACTGTCACCAACATACGGCATATTCATCACCGGCGTTAAATTGCCTATCTCAAAAACATAGCGGGACACTTCGGTGAGAGTCCTGATTTTTTCGGGGCTGAGAATTTCAAAGCCCATTTTAAATGCAAGATTAGGTATGATCGCGCACAAGTTGGCGTTGCCGCACCGCTCGCCCAGACCATTAATCGTGCCCTGAATATGCATGGCCCCCGCCCGGACCGCGGCGAGACTGCTGGCCGTGGCACAGTCGGTATCGTTGTGAGTGTGAATTCCAACTACGATAGTGCTGAACTGCTCGCAGACAACTTTGGTAATTTCGTACACCTGCTCCGGCATACAGCCGCCGTTAGTTTCACAAAGCACAATCGCATCGGCGCCGGCTTGAGCAGCAGACGCGAGGACTTTCATCGCATATTCAGGATTTTCCCTGTAGCCGTCAAAAAAGTGTTCGGCGTCAAAGATCGTCTCTATGCCATGCTTTTTGAGATACTCGACCGATTCGGCGCAAATAGCCAGGTTCTCATCCAGGGAACAGCCCAGCACCTGGGTTACATGCATATCCCAGGTTTTGCCGACAAGAGTGGCCACCTGTGTCTTGCAGGCAAGCATTGTGTTCAGAGAGACATCATCCGCAACGCCGGTATCGGCCCTGCGGGTGCTGCCGAACGCGGCGATCTTTGCATTCTTCAGATTCAGCTTGGCAGCTTCGGTGAAGAATTGTATTTCCTTCGGATTGGAAGCGGCGTATCCACCCTCAATATAATCAAGCCCAAGCTCGTCAAGGCACCTGGCGATTGCAAGTTTGTCTTCGAGCGAAAAACTGACGCCCTCTGCCTGCATACCATCGCGAAGAGTAGTATCGTAAAGCTTTATTTTATCCATAGTAAGCGCATTTTATCCTGATGGTACGGAGATGTAAAGCTCTAATGTCAGCAATCAGAACACAAAATCGAACACAAACACTAAGTTTTACGAAAAGCTATTGCAATTCGGCAGGCAGCCGGATAGAGTTTTGGATTTATTCAAATATTATTATCAAGTGTATTATATTCGACGTGGAGTGATATGATTCTGACACAAATATTACAACCTGATTGCATCAAAGTTCCGGTGGAAAACCGGGACAAAGAGGCTGTAATAACCGAACTCGTGGATTTGCTGAATGTCAACGGATTGTTATTAGACAGGGATGAAGCCCTGGAAGCAGTCTTAACACGTGAACGAACACAAAGCACCGGAACAGGTGCCGGAATAGCCATCCCCCATGGCAAATGCAATGCCGTCAAAGAGCTTGTTATGGCAATCGGAATCGCACACGAGCTGATCGAGTTTAACAGCATCGACGGCAAACCGGTGACGATCCTCATCCTGCTGGTCTCGCCGGCAGACCAAACCGGGCCCCATATTCAGGCTCTGGCTACAATAAGCAGATTGATGCTGAATGAAGAATTCAGGCAACAGCTTGAAAAAGTCACCTCCTCCGATGAGGTTTATGAACTATTGAACAATCAAGAGAATAGATAGGCGTCAGGTGATCGTTGCCGGTCCTGAGACTACAAACCGACAACAATAAACTATTTAGTCGTTTCCCAAAGAATCAGGCCCATTTCGTAGGGATTTGCAAGGTCGGCATGTCTGGGTAAAACTCTTACCGCCACTCCGTGCTGACCGGTCTTTTCGCAAGGCATCGATCCGACAAACCAATGTTCGCCTTCCCGCTCCGAGGTTTGTTCAAAATCCATCCTCACCGCCGAGCCATTCCTTATGTTTTCCCAGTTATCCACAGGGCCATGATAAAGCTCAACTGAAACGTCATTCGGGCTCATCTTGCCGAGTTTAACCAATGCTTTAATGTACAACTGTGAGCCAATTTTAAGCTGAGGCTGCTTTGGATTCAGCTTCTGATTACCGTCGCCGTTGCTCACTTCCATTACCACATCTTTGACGGCAAACTCAGGCCAGGCCTTTTTAAAATTGGATTTCCAGCTCGAAAAAGCCCTCGCTCTTGCACAAGATTCTTCAGTCAGATATCGCCATTTAGCAGCAGCGGGATTGTAAAATTTACATGTATAGTCGGCAAGCATTCTGTGGGTGTTGAACCGCGGCGCTATCCACTTGATCGAATTCTTTACCCTGCGTATCCAGGCCCGGGGCAGATTGTCCGCTGAGCGAGTGTAAAACAGCGGAATAACTTCGTTTTCCAACATATCATAGATGGCCTTCGACTCCACCAAGTCCTGATAATCATTATCCTCATAGCTTTCACCTATGCCGATAACCCAGCCTCCATCCTGGGTATAACCCTCACACCACCAGCCATCCGAGGTGCTCATATTCAACACGCCGTTAACCGCGGCTTTCATACCGCTTGTACCGCTTGCCTCCATCGGCCTGCGAGGATTACTAAGCCAGACATCCACGCCGCTGACCAAAAATCTCGCTATATCAATATTGTAATCTTCCAGAAATACCACGCGCCGCCTAACGCTGTTCTGATTGGCAAAGTGAATAATCTGGCGGATGATATCCTTGCCTTCGGTATCTTTCGGATGGGCCTTACCGGCAAAAATAAACTGTATCGGTCGATCCTGGTCGGTAAGAAGATTTATAATCCGGCGAGGATCTTTGAGCAGCAGATTGCCCCTTTTATAGCTGGCAAACCTTCTGGCAAAACCTATCGTGAGTGCCTCAGGATCGAGGACCTCCTCGGCGTGGTTTAATTCAGTATGGTAAGTGCCTCTGCGCTGCATCTGAGCCTTAAGGCGGTTGCGGGCAAAAACAATCAACTGCTCTTTACATCGCTGGTGCATTCTCCAGAATTCCTCGTCGGGAATTTGGTCGATTGATTCCCAAAGCGATTTGTCCATGGCTTCATCAGCCCAGTTCAGACCAAGATACCTCTCGTATAAGGAATCAATCTCATCCGAAACCCAGTTTTTAATATGGATACCGTTTGTGATTGAAATTATGGGTACTTCATTACATGGTATCCCCGGCCAAAGGCTGCCCCATATCCCACGTGATATCTGGCCATGCAATTTACTTACGCCGTTCGTACAACTGCTCAGCCGTAACGCCAGAATCGGCATCTTGAATGGCTCGCTGTCGTCGTCGGGAAGTATTCTGCCCAATCCCAGGAACTGCTTTCGATTTATGCCAAGCTTGGGGAAATAACCGCCGAAATATTTATCCATCAGTTCAACACGAAATTCGTCGAGCCCTGCTTTTACAGGCGTATGTATTGTAAAAACGTTGCCCGCCTTTGTAGCTTCCACAGCCTCGTCAAAAGTCGTATTTTCAGAAGTTAGCAATTCCCGGATTCTCTCCAAAGCCATAAAAGCAGCGTGTCCCTCGTTCATATGACAAACAGTCGGCGTAATATCCATTGCCTTCAGAGCTTTTAAGCCGCCAATGCCCAGCATAATCTCCTGGCGAATTCGCAACTCCCGATCTCCGCCATAAAGACTGCTGGTAATCATACGGTCTATCGGGGAGTTGGCGTGCACGTTCGTATCCAGCAGATACAATTTCACCCTGCCGATAGACACGCACCATATCTGTGCTATAACGCATCTGCCGGGATATTCAACACTAATAGTCAGAGGTCGACCGCTTTCTTTGCGAACAAGCTCTATCGGCATATTATAGAAATCATTCTCGACATATATCTCCTGCTGCCAGCCGTCGATATTCAAATACTGGCGGAAATAACCCTTCTGGTACAAAAGGCCAACACCCACTAACGGAACACCGAGATCGGAAGCACTCTTTAAGTGGTCACCCGCCAGAATTCCCAGACCGCCGGCATAGATAGGCAAACATTCATGGATTCCGAATTCAGCACTAAAATATGCAATTGTAGGATTATCGCATTCCGAGCACACATTTTCATACCAGGTAGGTTTCTCGAAATATGATTTAAGCTTTTCGTTGGCTCGCTGTAATTGGCCTAAAAAACCTTTATTTGAAGCTAATTCTTCCAATTTTGCCTGCGAAACACTGCCAAGCATTTTGACGGGATTATGGCCGGAGGCCGCCCATAAATTGCTGTCAACACGCTTAAAAAGCTCTACGAACTCAGGATTCCACGACCAAAACATATTCCTGGCGATAATATCGAGGTCTTTTAAAATATCCGGCAGAGTAGGCAAAACTGTGAAGCTACGAACAGTAGGCATTTCCTGGCCTCCACAATGTAAGTCTTATAATAAACACTGACAACCCAAGCCAGAGAGAGGCTCCCCCTTAGCTTTTATATCATTTTAATCGACCAATCTTTTCTTCAGCTTAACCGGAAAAAACAGAGCTAAAGGCAGGTTTGTCAGGTTTTGTGCGTCCGATATTTCCACTGTTTTGATGTAATCGGGCAGGAGACGGGACTGCAATCGCTAACCTCCCATATCATCTGAAACAAGATTCCGCGCGACAAGGGTTCTTATAATAAACTCAGTACAACATTGATATCCGCATATAAATTTGCTGTTCCTGCTGTGAACACGAAATAAAAAAGGCCTGAAAAAACACAGGCCTTTTATAAGTTGCGCGGCCCTCCTCCACGAGTGCCGTAAGAAAGCGTTCGAAAAGAACCCTTTACTTCCAAGTGGGTAATCGTTGCTTGTGTCCGAAAGTCCTATCGAGTAGGCTTTTCCGAGCCATCAAGACCTGATTTCCCTGAGTACGGGTATCGGTTCTTTCAAACACATACTTTCTATACGAGCACCGCAGGGGTTAGCCCGCAACAGTACTTTATACCAAATCACAACACGAAAGTCAATAAAATACCGGTCAATACCAATAAATATTTGAAATCTCAAAACTTTAACTACTTATTGTTTTTCGGCTTTTAAGGTGGTTTTTCTAAAGCCAAATTCAGACTCAAATATCAAAATCATCACACTTCATATCTGCAACAAATTAGTTCCTGTTGCGGAAACAGTATTTGTCATTCCCGCGGAAGCGGGAATCCAGCTTTTCACTCTAACGCAATGCGAGTCATACAGTACGCAGTTCTGCCGCTACGGATTCGGTCAGGCTCCGGACAATGTCGGATTCGAAGCCGTCAACGGTTTCATGCGTCAGCGTGCCGTCCTCATCTCTAAACCGAAGTGAAAACGTAACGCTTTTGCTGCCGGAGGGGATGCCTTTTCCACGGTATATGCCGACAAACCGGATGTCTTCAAGCTCGCCGGAGGCCTTGCTTTTAATCGCTTGGATAATATCAGCCCAGAGAATTGCTTCGCCTACCACAATCGAAAGGTCACGCTGTATCGCAGGGAATCTCGGAATCGGCTTGACCTTTACAGCGCCGCCGGCAAGAGCCATAAGCTGCTCAAATTCCAACTCCGCAGCACACGGCGTGATGTCTTTAAAATCGAGCTTTTGCCTGACCGCCTCTGAAACAATCCCCGCGGCGCCAATTGGCTGGGAGTTCAACAGGATCTTAGCTCCGGTCTGCGCCCAGATAAGATCAACAGGGACAAAATCAATTTGTGCATCTCTGCTAATGCTATTGATCATACCTTCTACCACACCACGAAGGTCTCTGAAATCACCGTCACAGACCATGGCAAGTTTAGTTTTCTGAACAGGCAGTTCGCCGCCCTGCTGTTCCATCGGCACAAAAGTATCTGCAATCTCAAAGATTCTGCACGGCAGGTTCTTAGCGTTAAC
>CBDVBU010000021.1:0-18711 GCA_965372295.1 uncultured Phycisphaerae bacterium | reverse complement strand
CCGGTCTGCCAGTGCGAATCGTCGAAATCGATAGCTTTCCATGCGTTCGGCGGATTGCTCGGAGCCTCAGTGCCTTTGAAGAATTTCCAGACCTCGCCCGGCGCGATTAAGTCATTTCCTGTGGAATCACAGTCAACGTCGATAGTTGTTGCCGGAACTGTTGCGCTGACGAGAATTGCGAAAAAAATCGCAAATATCAACCATGTTCCCGGATTTGTTCTTTTGCTCATCCTGAAAAACCTCCTGCCGAGAGAATATTGATTGTATCAGCTACTCAAACTGATCGTTTTGTGTCGAATTTTATTGCAAATCGTTCAATGATAATAACATAACACAACCTGTCATTCCCGCGAAAGCGGGAATCCACTAAAACTGTTACGTTCCTGGATCCCTGCTTTCGCAGGGATGACAGTGCGAACAGGTCAGTTTGAGTAAGTTACTATAAAATTCTACCAAATTGACTGTTTTTTGTCAATAAAAACAGTGGGTTTGCACGAATCGCGATTAAGAGACCCTATCAGTATAGGTAAGACAGCTCTCGCGGGTATGGGCGCATACCGATAACAGCGGGGGAGCGGAATTATAGGGCCTTAAATAAAACGAAAAGAATCAGGTTATCGACAGGCAACCATATTCCTTGATATGGTCCAGACTGTAAAAACTTCTCAAAGCTGATTCGGATTAATCGTCGTCATCCTCGTCTTCAGTTTCTTCTTCTACTTCGAGAACTTTGCCTTCCGGCGTGACTTCGATTTCATATTCTTTGCCGTTTGCTTCGCCTTCGAATACATAGACCGTTTCGCCGTCTTCTTTTTCCATCTCTGCTTCGGTTATGGTGACACCGTCAACCGCACCCTGTGCGGCTTTTAACGCTTCCTGGGGCACCTCCGAAAGGGGAACTTCCTTTTCTTGCTCGAACAAATCATCGAGAGTTGCACATCCCAAACCGCAAATCAGGACCAAACTAAATACAAAATACCACGCTCTCATTGTCAATCTCCTTTCTCGCTTATTCCGTAGCACGGGCAGCACACCTGTCCATACTGAGAATTTACTTTTTATCAACGGTTCTGCTTTTTAAGCCTATCCAACAGGACCGATTCTAAATCGCCGATCCAGGATAGTCAAAACTATTAATGGCTATTTAATTTCCCCCTATCTTGACTCAGCTAAAAACGCTTGATTATAACACTATTAGCCCTGAATTTAGACTTTTTCAAGGGTCCAATTTTAACTAATTTTTCTACTGACTATTGGTTAGCTTTTCCTGGTTTTTACGTTTATGTTTCCGCGGGGCGATTAGTTCCGCATTGCCAGCAGTCGGTATATTGCGCCTCCATTTCTTCGCCGCAGTTGGGGCATTGCCAGGGGGAATCGCCGGTAGTTGCATTCAATGTTTTGTTCTCATATTTTCGAACGAGATTCCTGGCTTCATCGAATTTATCATCATCACGTATCCATATGGTCGGCAGAGTATCTGGCGATACAGATAATGCACCGCGCGCACCCCATAGATCCTCGCCGAGAACCTCACATGAGATACCATATTCTTGAAGTATTCCCGCTACAAAATGAGCATCAGTAGGATCTTGTGCTATATATACTTTTTTCATACGCATTTTCCTCAAAATGTATATCTTTACATGACATCCGCCTATTCCATAGGCGGCAAATTCAGAATATCCTTGCTATGTCGCCCGTCAAAAAGAAATTTATACCGTTCCAGCATGATTTTCAAGAGAAAAAGTCAGTAGGGGCGGGTGGCGGACCGCCCGTCCAGAGTGGGAGATGGCAGGACGCAGTGTCTGACTGAGGTGTCAGGCTCTGTTTTGCATGATGCCTCGTCTCTGCTCGGCATGAAGGTGCCTGCCCTTCTTTTTCACCCTGAGCGTAGACGAAGGGTGAGCGGAATCGGCTCGTTTTTTTCTGCGAATCTTTTTACTTTTTAAGCGATCGGTTTTCGGTTATACTTGTCGCCCGAGTGAAATGTTGAATTTGATGTGTGAAACAATGGTTTCTCGATGTGCACAGAACCAAATTGAAAGGAGAATATCTGATGACTACCCAAAATCATGAAGAATACCCGGTGCGAAGGACTTGCTGTCCCTGCGGTCAGCATGATTCTGCAGACGGGGTTACACGCCGCGGTTTTCTGCAGGGTGTGGGCGGAGCAGCGGCTTTGGGAGTGGCGCTAACCGGGCTGACCTGGTCGGACGTCTCGGCCGCGGAACGCCAGGGTCAGGCGGGACCGAAACGCCGCCCGCTTGTGGTTAAGCCGATTCTTGTTTACAGCACCCCCAAAAGGCGGCATCAGACCAGTTGGCGCAGTTGGGGCGGTATTCAGACGCAGCAGGACGCCGAGCAGGAACTGCGGCGTATCAGGCAAGAACTGAGCGATATGGAGAACAAGGCGGACTTTCCCGTGCAATTTTTGCCGCCGACCGGTATCAGGGGCTCCGGCGAATTGTCCGGAATAAGCGATCTGGCCAAAGCAGATGTGTATATTGTTTACGCAGCCGGGGGTGGGCAGGATACGTTCGCCAAGCTGGCCGAGCGTGGCAAAGACATTATCTTTTTCTGCCGGCATAAGTCGGGGCCGGTTTATCTGTGGTACGAGATCATCAGCCCCCGCTATCTCCGCCAGCACACCGATACGCTGGCGCTTAAGGGGATCGACGATGGGGACGTGGTCATTGACAGTCAGGACGAGATCCTCTGGCGTCTTCGTGCACTGTGCGGCCTGCACAACGCGATGGGCACACGGATAATAGCTATCGGCGGACCCGGCGCCTGGGCTCAGCCGAGAGACATCGTGCCCAATCTGGTCAGAAAAATATGGAAATATGACATACAGACGGTTACTTACGAAGATCTGGGTAAGCTGATCAAAGAGGCGCGAGCAGACAACGCCGCGGTTCAGCGTGCACGAGAGCGGGCCGGGGCGTATCTCAAAGCGCCCGGCAATACGCTGGAGACCAAGCGCGAGTTTGTGGACAATTGCTTTTTGCTGGAACAGGTCTTTCGCGGGATAATGAAAAAAGCCGACTGCCAGGCCATCACGATCAACGGCTGCATGGGGACAATTATGCCGCTCGCTGAGACCTCGGCCTGTCTGACGCTGAGCTTATTGAATGACGGCCAATACGTAGCCTTCTGCGAGTCGGACTTCGTAGTGATACCGTCGGGTGTGCTGCTGGCGAATATTTCCGGCAAACCCGTTTTCCTTAACGATCCAACCTACCCGCACGACGGCGTCATTACCGGTGCCCACTGTACGGCCCCACGAAAGATGAACGGCAAAGACCTCGAACCGGCGCGTATCATGACGCATTTCGAGTCCGATTACGGCGCTGCGCCGAAGGTCGAGATGCGCAAAGGCCAGATTATCACCAATATCGTTCCCGACTTTAAGTCCGAGCGCTGGGTGGGCCTGCTGGGTGAGATTATCGACGCTCCATTCATGGACGTTTGCCGTTCGCAGATTGATATTGGCTACACGTGTGACGACCGGACGCTGGCCGAGCGGATGCCCGGCTTCCACTGGATGACCTGCTACGGTGACTACATGAGCGAACTTGGCTACGCACTGAAAAAGGTCGGAATCAAATGGGAGAATCTGACCGCCTAAGGAAGAGCGTCAGGTTTCTTTGGATTTGTTCAAATATGAGGTGAAATAGCATGAGAGCGAATTGTTTGGCATTGAAGCGGTATTTCCTTTGCAGCCTGATCCTTTCCTTTCTGTGGATTCAGGCTGCTCAGGCGGTGAATCTGTATATTTCTCCGTCCGGCAGCGACAGTTGGTCTGGTAAACTGGCCCGGCCGAACAGCACGCGAACAGATGGACCGCTCGCGTCGCTTGGCGGTGCGCGCGACCAAATACGGCGGTTAAAATCGAAGGGGCAGGTGACGGAACCTGTGCGTGTTATCATAGCCGACGGGACGTACACCCTGGCCGAACCTTTCACTCTCATGCCTCAGGACAGCGGGACCGAAGCAGGGCCGATCAGTTACGAGGCCGCCGCCGGCGCCAGGCCCGTCTTTACCGGCGGGCGGGCAATCACAGGTTTCAAACGAGGCGAAAATGGCGTCTGGCAAACGCAAATTAAGGATGTCGACGCCGGCAAATGGTATTTCGAGCAGTTATTCGTCAACGGCCGCCGGGCCGTCCGCGCGCGGACGCCGAATAAGTTTTACCATTATATGGGCAAATCTGTAGAAGTGCCGATTGAAGGCGAGCAGGGAAAGTTCCGCCGTACGACGATTGTTCGCCCGGATGACCTGGAGCTACTCAAATCGCTCAGCCCGGATGAAATGAAAGATGTTACGCTCGTCGCCTATCATAAATGGTGCATTAGCAGGCGGTTCTTAACAGAGATCGACACCGACAAGAACACAATCGTCACGGTTGGTGAGAAGCTCAAGAGCTATTCCGGCTGGCCGGTCAATACGCGTTTTCAGTTGGAGAACTTCCGCACGGCTCTCGATACGCCGGGCGAGTGGTTTCTCTCGCGGAACGGTACGCTGAGCTATAAGCCGCTGCCGGGTGAAGATATGTCAAAGGCACGAGTCGAGGCTCCTGTCATCAAGAAGCTGGTTGTCTTTAAGGGCGAGCCTGAGAACTCCAAATTCGTCGAGCATATAACGCTGAAGGGACTTGTATTCGAGCACAACCAGGAATTGCTGCCCCGAACGGGTTACGCCCCGTATCAGGCGGCGTATGTCACCGAGGCGGCGGTTATGGCCGACGGCGCGCGCAATGTCACCATCGAGGATTGCGAGGTGGGCCGCATCGCGACCTACGCGGTGTGGTTCAGGCAGGGTTGTAAAGATTGCCTGCTAACGCGCTGTTATCTGTACGATCTTGGCGCCGGCGGAGTTCGAATCGGCGAGGGACGAATAGCACCCGATGAGCCTTCCCGCACGAGTCATATCACGGTCGATAACAATATTATCCGTTCGGGCGGACGTATCTACACCTCGGCTGTCGGTGTATGGATCGGCCAAAGCGGCGACAACACCGTGACGCACAACGACATCGGCGACTTTTTCTATACGGGCCTGTCGGTCGGCTGGAGATGGGGCTATTCGAACAGCCTGTCCAAACGCAACATTATCCGCTTCAATAACGTGCACCATATCGGCTGGGGCGTTCTTAGTGACATGGGCGGTATTTACACGCTCGGTCCGTCCGAAGGAACCGTTATCAGCGACAACGTCTTCCACGATATCTATTCCTACAGCTACGGCGGCTGGGGCCTCTATACCGACGAGGGCAGCACCGGAATCGTGATGGAGAACAATCTCGTCTATAACACCAGGACCGGCGGCTTCCACCAGCACTACGGCAAGGAAAATATCATCCGCAACAACATCCTCGCTTTCAGCAAGCTGCACCAGATCCAGGCCACGCGAGTCGAGAAGCATTTGTCGTTTACCTTCGAGAACAACATCGTTTACTGGACTACAGGCCCCCTATTGTCCGGGCGATGGAAGCAGATCAACATCGTAATGGACAAGAACTGCTACTGGAACGCTTCGGGCGAGGATGTCAAGCCGGCCGGGAAAACACTCGAACAGTGGCGGGAATTGGGCCGGGATAAAAATTCGATTATTGCCGACCCATTGTTTGTCGATCCTGAAAGATATGACTTTCGCCTGGATCCTAACTCACCCGCCATCGAGCTTGGCTTCAAACCGTTCGACTACACCAAGGCGGGAGTTTACGGCGACCGCGGCTGGATAAGAAAAGCGGTGAGCGTCAGATTCCCTAAGCTTCAAATCGCGCCCGATCCGCCGCCGGTTTCTATCAACGATAACTTCGAGACGATTCCCGCCGGGCAGCAGCCGGGCAGCACCCAGTGCAACGTAGAGAACAGGGGCGATGCCATCGTTGTCATCGACGAGACTGCCGCTGCCGGGCCAGGCGCCGAAAGAATTCAAAGGATTGCAAAACGACCACACGGCATTCGAGAAGCTAACCTGGGTTGGCTTCACCAGTAACGCAACAGAGAAAACAGTCTTCTACCTCGACAATTTAAAACTAACAAACGAGGTATAAACATTGATGGCATGGCAAGTCCCGACCTGCGGATATGTAGAACTACACCATAACTGAAACGTACAAGCAGTGCCGGACAATCGTCCTGGTCGATTACGGACTGCTGTTTCAGCCCCTCGCGGCGTTCGTGGGAGATTCGAAGTGGAAAATCGCTCGTATCGCTCAAAATGGAGTATAGCTCTTGCTAAAAGGACGTCAAAAAATTAAAAAGACAGGCAAACACGAAGCGGCGGACTCGTGGTTATTACCGGCGGTTGCGCGGGGGCTGGCGTTTTTTCTCGGATCGTTTTCGCTGCTGAATGTATTGGGTGATTTGCTCAGTCCCGGCTTCGATGCAAACCACTGGTGGATCGATTTGCGGCCGATATATTCTTAGCTGCCGCCGCTTTCTTCTTCATTGCGTATTCTGTACGCCCCGTGCTCTCGGCCGAACGGCGGATATTGACGTACGCTTTTCTGGCGGCTCTGCTCTTTGTCAGCATTTGGAATGCCGTCATGTTCTATACGCTGGTGATTCGAAGGGCAATCCACTCGGGATTTCCCGTGGCGTTCTCGGTCTTTGTGGGGGCTGCGATTGCGACCGTTCTGATCTCCGTCGGAGAACAGAAGTCACGCCGGCGCAAGAAACCGGCTCTACGGTCAACCGTGACATCAATTGTCACCGTTCTTATATGCCTCTTTGGTTTTCCGTTTGCGCAAATATTCTGTTTCGGCCGGACCGATTATCGTCGGCAGGCCGACGCGATTGTCGTGTTCGGGGCCAGAGTTTATGTAAATAGAAGGGTCTCGGATGCCCTTGCGGACCGGGTCAGCACCGGTTGCAAACTCTACCGGGACGGGCTGGCTAAACGAATTATTTTCTCGGGCGGTCCGGGTGATGGCAACGTCCACGAAACAGACGGCATGAGGACGATGGCGATCAAGCTCGGCGTCCCGGCACAGGCTATCATTCTGGACAAAGACGGGCTAAGTACGCAAGCAACCGTGAGCAACACGTGTGCGATATTCAAGAACCTTGGGATCAGACGCGTGCTTGCTGTGAGTCATTTCTACCATCTGCCGCGAATCAAGATGTCGTATCAGAGGCAGGACCGGGAGGTCTATACGGTGCCGGCTAAAGAAAGCTATACACTGACGGCGATGCCCTATTTCGTCGGGCGGGAGACCGCCGCGTTGTGGGTATATTATCTGTGACCGCTTCGGCATTTGATTCTGCCCGGTAAGGCCTGATCGTTTAATGGCCATATAAAGAAAAGCACCTTTCTGCTTGACCTTTAGTGTAGAACAGCTCAACACGGAACTGACTGTTCCAAGTATTATTTATCTGACAACACAGGCGCAAGCCTAATTTTCGCTTAACAAGTGCACTATGTACCAACTGGAAAAAGAGCCGCAACCTTTACGGCGGCTCTAATTTCCTCAAGGCTGATCGACGATCAGTCTGCAATACGTTGAATGAGCTTACACCTTTCCGGCATCAGGTACCTGGAATCCGGGGCGATTGGCATCTTTCAACAACTCGTTGGCTTCAGCGGCGAACTGGCCCGTGTGACGCTCGGTTTTAGGGTCGAAGGTCAGCCATGGCCCCACGATGTAGTTAGTTCCATCTTCCGGAAGGCCGACTCCCTTGCTCATGATATCGTGGAGTTTCATGAAATGCTCGAAAGCATCTGTGTTGTCACCGAAACGACCCGCCCTGGCATTGAAAGGCACGCTCTTGCCCAAACGATACGAGTTGTTCATAAGGTGGCCCAGAACGCATCCCCGGTGCGCATCCACGACATTGCCGTTGGCCATTTTCGGATCACCGGCCCGACAGGCGGCGATGAAACTGCCCCAGTTCCCTCCGGGGGTGACATGACCACGCGGAATGTCAATCTTTTCTCCAGTATCACTACCCTTGGGGTAGTATTTGTTCTTGATGATCTTACCGCCATCCTCGAAATAGTACTCGTTTTCGACCTGGCGTTTATAGCCTTCATGGTTGACGTTGCGAACATTGAAGAAGACAAACTGTCCATTGGGGTATTCTGCAATACCGAACATGGTGTTTGGCGTCTCACCCTGATCGTTCCATAGGAAGCGTCCACCGAGCGCCATGGCGCGGATGGGATGTGTTAGCCCCTTGTCCAATGCCCAGTAGGCCATATCGAGCTGGTGGGTGCCTTGATTGTTCATGTCGCCGTTGCCTGTTTCCCAGAACCAGTGCCAGTTGTAATGGACGTAGTTGGCGTGGTATTGATCGATGATCGCCGGACCCCGCCAAATATTCCAATCCAGATTCGGTGGTGGTGCGGAAGGGCTTTTGAAACCGATGCCGCTCCGCGGCTTGCAGCAGTACCCATACGAGATCTTCATCTTGCCGAACTTGCCGGATCGTATGAGATCGTGCAGGCCGGCATTACCGGCGCTGCTGCGGCTTTGGGTTCCGTGTTGAATGACCACGCCGTATTTCTTTTGGGCCTCCACGGCGACCCGTCCCTCCACGACATCATGGCTCAGGGGTTTTTCCACGTAGACATGCTTGCCGGCCTGAGCCGCCCAGATGGTAATGAGCGAATGCCAGTGATTCGGCGTGGCAATGGAAATTGCATCGAGATTCTTATCGTCGAGTGCTTGGCGAACATCCGTTACACCCTGACAGGTAAACTTGCCTTCGGTCTTATCTTTAAGATACTTCAGCTTCTGTGCCAGTACCCGCTTGTCGGGATCAATAATGTAGGCGACTTCTACATTGTCCTGATCCAGCCAGCCCTTGATGTGACTTCCGCCTCGACCGTTTACGCCTGCTACGGCAATACGTAGACGGTTATTGGCGCCTGAAGCACGGGCGATGGATTTGGTGCCGCATACAGCAAATGCAGTTCCGGCGGCTAATGAGTCTTTTAGAAATTTGCGTCTGGTAGTTTTTAACATCTCATGAACTCCTAATTAAATGGCCTTAAACCATTTGTGAATAATTAATGTTCCTAATGCTATCTATGTTCAGCATTTTGTATCTTAGCTCAATTACGCCACTGAGCTTCTTTTCCAATAGAATATATAATCTGTCTCGAAAACTCAAGATATCCAATTTAATTTTAAAAATATTTCAGACACACTGATGGCAAAAATACAAATTCATAATATCTCCCTAATTATATCTCTCAGTGGGAAGAATATGTGTAGTTTTATCATTTTGTAAATGGCTGTTCGGAAATAAGTTGGCGGAATATCAGATCACGATCGTATGTGGAAAAAAGATTGACAGACTGGCCTGAATTACATATAGTTAAGTAAAGGCCGTGGTTTTTGTCGCGAGGATATATACTTTTGTGAGGTGTAATCGTGTGCAAGAAGGGGTTCACACTCATCGAGCTGCTGGTAGTTATTGCGATTATTGCCCTGCTGATGGGAATAATCATGCCGGCCCTTAATTCGGCCAGAGACCAGGGCCGCAGAGCAGCCTGTATGAGCAATATGCGCCAAGTGGGCCTGGCTCTGACGCTTTATCAGAATGAGTACGAGAAAACTCCCCCGAAGACCCATGCGGTTTACGACTACGCCAGCCCTGCCGCTCCGGACAACGTCCTCAAACTGTTGCGTCCTTTTGTATACGCCGAGGATCCGAACCGGCCAACACCCGTATATGCCTGCCCGGCTCTCAGGCCTAATCCGAATCCTGCCTATGCTCCCTCCCGTGTAAGCTGCACCGGGTACCTGGTCAACTCCGTCGTGATGGGCCGGACGGTAGCGTCGATTCCAAGCCCCGGTAGAATTATCGCTATGCAGGAGGGATGGGCACTTTCCAACCATCTCTGGGTGCAGCCCGAACCGAACAATCGCTCCAGGGCCGCCTTGGAGGGGCGGGAGCCTACCCGGTATCAGGAATGGCACATGTTCGCCAGTCAAAGCGATCACTCATCCTGGTTTACCAAAGAACGCTGCGAGCAGACTTCCAATGTCCATAGCAAGGGCGGTAACTTTGTCTTTTGTGACGGCCATGCCGACTACAAAAAATACTGGGATCGCGAAAGTGGGGACTACGGGCTTATTCATCCCTTAACGAAAACCAGTGTTCCCTACGAACCGACTCGGGCAAGCACAACACTGGGTCTGGATGCAGCATTTTAACGTAGGTGAGAAATAATGACTCCATCGAATTCTTCGATCTCGGCGCCCGCTGGTGTAGGTCTGTACAGCCTGCCGAAAAATCCTTTACTGTTATTGGTTCTTCCAGCGATGGTTTTTTTGCTTTTCAGTTGCGGCAAAGATCCTGAATCGGGTGCTACTGTCGAACTGGCCGCCAGTTTTGAAGGCTCGCCGGCCAGGGAGGATGTTGTTAAAGCCAATGCCGCTTTCGAGGAAGGCCGCTACAAGGATTCGCTTCAACTGCTGCACAGAGTTGTGAGCAGTGGAGAATTAACCGAGCGCCAGAAAAAGGCGATGGCTGGTATTGTCGGCCGGGTCCTTCAGGCCGTACATGAAGATCCCCGGCTTTCCAGGGATAAACAGCTCCATAATATGATGCAGTTGCTGGTCCTGAGAACCATGGGCGAGACCTAACAATATTCGATCTGATTGTTTCATGGATTATGTGATGTTCATCCGCTATTGCCTTAAAACAACAGGGCCCGTATCGAATCGTTCGATACAGGCCCCGAATTTATACAAATCCGTGGTTTTAACCACACAAACTAAATTGTCACCTAAATCCTGACTTACGGTTCCGGTTCCGGCTCAGGTTCCGGCTCCGGCTCGAGTTCCGGCAGCACATCTGGCAGTAGGACACCATTGATCACGTGGATCACGCCATTCGAGGCCTCCATGTCTGTCACCGTGATCTGAGACTTTCTGCCAAGATTGTCTGTTAGAACACCGACGAACTGGTTAACGTTGCCGCCATTGAGCATTTCGATATACTCGACCGCCATAACATCAGCCGCGAGCAGGCGACCTGCGGTTGCGTGGTACAGCAGCAGATCAGTTAGAAACGCCAGATTTAGTCGCCCAATGTTCTCGGGCGTCAACTCCAGCGAGGCGAAGGCTTCGTCCGTAGGGGCAAAGACCGTCAAATTATCTTCGCCACCCAGCCCGTCGGCTAGATCGGCTGCCAACACGGCCACGATGAACGTGTCGAAAGTCCCTGCTAAATCCCCTTCTGTGTTGAGCTGCACGACCAAGTCCAGCAGGTTCGGCTCCGGCACGGGTTCCGGCTCGGGCTCGGGCTCGGGCTCGGCTTCGGCTTCAGCCAATGAGAAGCTCCAAAGCTGGCCCGTGATTGTGCCAGAAGGATTTTCCTCATCAACACGCCAGTAGTAAGTCTTTCCTGCTTCGAGAGGACCCGGATCAAATGTCGTTTCCGACATTGGAGTCGCTCCGACGGCTTCGGCGACAGTATTAGGATCGTCGCCGAAATAGACCGAGTGCATCGTAGCACCCAAGCCTGCAGCCCAGCTAAGTACATCGTTTGCATCCGAAGAAAGTTCGGCTCCGTCGGCCGGGCTGGGATCATAGGCTGTCTCGGGCGCGATCATAAAGCTCCAAACAGGACCTTCGTGGATCGTGATTCCATCGCCCTCGACCTCAACGATTTGCCAGTAGTATGTCGTACCGGGAACAAAACCGTCCATCGGAATCGTCGTTCCGATCCGGCTACCTTGATACTTAAGTGCATTCGGGTCTGTTCCGACGTACACATCGTGCAAGGCCGCACCATCCCCGGCAGTCCAGCTAAATACTGCAGCTGCTACCTCAAGGATGGCACCATCCGCTGGGTCAGGATCCGTAGCTTGACCAGATGGAGTCATAAAGGTCCACAGAGTGCCGGCGTGAGTCGTACCATCGGCCTCAATCGCATCGACCTGCCAGTAGTACATAGCGGCATATACAAGACCATTAGGATCGAATGTGGTCTCGACCTGGTTGCCCATGAATTCCGGTGAATCGCTGGTACCGAAATACACATCGTACGAGGCGGCAGTAGCTCCAGCCTTCCAACTAAGGGTCGCATCCACAGGCACATCGGCGGCAAGATCGGCCGGATTGGGTTCTGTAGCTTCGCCAATCACGGTCGTAAAGCCCCAGACATCGCCGGTGTGTAAATTGCCGTCGGTGTCGGTCTCGTCGATCTGCCAGTAGTAAGTCGTGCTGGTTGCAAGCTTGCCGACGTTAAAGCTGGTGCCTGTCGTCGTATTCAGAAATGCTGGAGAACTGTCGGTTCCAAAGTATACATCGCTTGAAACGGCACTGAATCCATGCGACCATTTCAGAATCGTGTCCTGGACCACCTCGATGGCCCCATCAGCCGGGGCGGGATTGGTTGCAACTTCATTGGTGTCATTGACATCCATAGTCGAGAAGCTCCAGATATCGCCGGCTTCTATCAGCATATCGTTCGCATCCAGAAAATCGATCCGCCAGTAGTAAGTCTGGCCCAGGTCAAGAGCGACCTCAGCGGCTGCTGCGTCTGCTGTCAGGTTGCCTTGATACGCTACATCATTGGAATCGTTCACATCGTCAAAATTGTTGCTGATGTACAAGTCCTGCGAAGCAATATCGCCTGCAGAAACCCAACTGATAATAATAGGCGATTCTATAACCAATCTCCAGGAATTCAGAGTTCCGATACCGGAACTCCAGTCATCTGAGATCTTGAGCTTCCAGGTGCCCTGAGCGTTTTTACCATCGAAAGCCGATAGTTTGCCCTCGGGCTTGAAGATTCCCGTAAACGAACCGGAACCGTTCTTTATTGATGTGCCTGCTTCGTCATCCAGAATCGTATTCTTGAAGCCTTTGTCCCAGACACCTACGTCTGTAAACAGCTCGACCTGTGTACCATCGGGTCCTACGAGGTACACGTTCAGGTCGGCATTATTCTTGGGGTGACTGATATCAAGTTCGACGTTAAGATCAGTGATTGTGATTGGATCCGCCACAGTCAAAGAAGAGGTGACCGTGGTTGTTGTCATCCAACGGTCCGGAATAGTCATAGGCACGTCGTCGCTGATATAAGTGCTAAGCGGAGGCTTGGGAGAAAGCCCAGAGGATCCATCAGCCGGAATTGGATCCTTCGCCGCCGGAATTGCTGTCAACGTAGTCTTGCCGGGATTCCTGACATCAAAGTCCAGCTCGACTTGGGCAGCACCGCCGTAAGCAGTAATCTGGCCTGCGGCGATAAGGTCATTGACTTTTGCCGTATCATCACCTTCTAATACTAACGTACCCTTAGTGATATCGATCAGACCGTTAGCGTTCACCTCAAGGCCACCCGGTTTGGTGACGTTGTAGGTGCCCCCATCAAGGTATAGCTCACCAAATACTCCACTCCCCGTAGGAATTACGGCCTCTCCGGCGTTGATCGTGCCGCCGGTCAGGATCAGGGTACCTGCACCACCGCCCCATCCAAGCTCGAATTCATCGGTAACATCTACGGTGCCGCCACTCATGTTCCAGATGCCGAAGGAATCCGCTCCGTCACCCCACCAAATCCATTCTGCTACGACAAGCGATCCACCCGTAATTGTCAATGAAGGCTCACCGAGAGCCTCGTTCCAAATCCCATTGCACTCGGCAGCAATCCCGTCCTGGATAACCGGGCCGTTTGGCTCTGCTGCTGCCGGCACGTCGATCAAGACGTCGTCGGCCAGGGTGGGAACCCTACCCAGATCCCAGTTCTCCGGCGTGCTCCACAGGTGGTCGGCACCAAGATCGGTCCATTGGATATCCTCAGCGTTGCTGACCGATCCCAGCATTAAAACAAAAGAAGTTAATACAATAAGTTTCTTGAACATCATAATCCTCCTCATCTTAAAAAAGTTTGAAATGTAACTGTTTGAGGGCAATCCTTACTTTCTTGTTTTTATCGTATCCATACCTTACCTACTCAGGATAAGTTTTGCGATCTGACACCACCTCCTTTCTTCACAAGTTAGCGACTAACGTAAAAGTAAGGTTCGCAACTCTGAATCATATGAATCCAGCGGTCGTGATGATACTTCTCGTATCATTGTTGATCATCCCTTAGGGAGTTCTCAAACGACTAATGAAATCTTACTTGTCAGAAAGTCAATACTCCTCGTATATATGCTGAAGCGAGCATATATTATTAAGGTCCAATAATACCATTGAATAGGCCAAACCGTCAAGAAAAATTTCCGGTTTTTATGTGGGAGATTTTAATTTTACTGGCTGGCTATTCGTAACATATGCCATAGAAAGGATTTATGACGTACTGTGTAGTCGCAAAATTAGCAGCAAGGAGTATTTTTAAAATGTTCCAGAATACCCCAGTTTGTGATATGGCATACAAGTACAACCAAGCCGTAGCTCTGTTTTCTTTTCAACCCTACTATAGGCAGGTAGAGGATTCCTTATTTTGAAGATAGTGCGGATTAATGTGAATGACGAAGGATTTGCTTATTTGCCGCTGAGCCAGGTTGGGCCGTGGTTGATATCGACTTTGAGCGGGACGTCGAGCTTTATGGCGCCGGTCATTTGCTCTGCGATCCATTTGGCGTGCCTGTCGGCTTCGGCGGCGGGCAGCTCGAATAACAGCTCATCGTGAATTTGCAGCAGCATGGAGACAGGCAGATTTTCGGCGTCAATTTTTCGCTGAATCGCCAGCATAGCGATCTTAATTAGGTCGGCTGCGGAACCCTGGACTACGGTGTTGACGGCGAGGCGTTCGGCCTGTGAGCGTTTGTTGCCGTTCTTGCTGTTAAGGTTCTGGATTTTCCGCCGGCGGTGCAGAATCGTCTCGGCGTAGCCGGTCTGCCTTGCCTTCACGATGCAGTCGTCCATAAAATTCCGAATCGAACTGTAGCGGGCGAAATAATCTTCGATGAACTTCTTCGCCTCAGCCCGTCCTATCCCGATCGAGCGCGAAAGCCCGAACGCTCCCTGGCCGTAAATGATGCCGAAGTTGACTGCCTTACAGCGTGACCGCATTTCGCTTGTGACCTGCTCTATAGGCACACCATAAATCTGCGAAGCGACGAAACGGTGGATATCACGGTCGGCGGCAAATGCTTCCATCAGGGCCGGGTCTTTTGATAAATGCGCCAGCAGGCGAAGCTCGATCTGCGAATAATCCGCGCTCAGGATGCAATCGCTTTTCTTGCCCGGCACGAACGCCGAGCGGACCTTACTACCCAGCTCGGTGCGAATCGGAATATTCTGCAGATTCGGATTGCTGGAGCTGAGCCGGCCGGTCGCGGTAATGGTCTGGTTGAACGAGGCATGCACCCGCCCCGTTCGCGGATTGATCAGCGAACCCAGCTTATCGACGTAGGTATTTTGCAGCTTACTCAAACCGCGGTATTGAAGAATTGGATCGATTACCGGATGCTTGTCGGAAAGCTGTTCGAGCACGCCGGCGTCCGTGCTTCGACCTCGAACCGGGATCATGCCGAGCTTGTCGAAGAGGACCTCGCCGAGCTGTTTCGGGGAATCGAGATTGAAAACCGTGCCGGTCTGCTCGTAAATCTGCTCGGTGACGGATTTGAGAGTCTCGGAAATTTCGCCGGACATCTTTCGCAGCACCTTCGTATCGAGCGAGACGCCGCTATATTCCATCGTCGCAAGCACCGGCACCAGCGGCATTTCCACCTCTTCGAAAAGTTTTTCGATAAGCGGCTCTTTATCGAGACGTCCTTTCAGATAGAGATAAAGCCGGTATGTGACATCCGCATCCTCGGCGGCGTATTCGCACGCAGCGGCCGTATCGACCATATCGAACGTGAGCTGATTTCTACCCTTGCCGATAAGCGATGAGATCGGAATGCACTCGTAATCCAGAAAATCAGCCGCCATATTATTCATCGAATGGCTTCGGCCCGGGTCCAGGCAGTAAGACGCCACCATCGTATCGAAGTGAATCCCTTTTATCGGCATTTGTGCGTTTCGCAGAACGAGCATGTCGTACTTTATGTTCTGGCCGATTTTTTTTATGCTTTCGTCCGCGAGTATCGGCGCGAGTTTTTGCCGGACTGCTTCGATCTCAAGGTGTCTGGCCCCGAGCGGCGCTTTGATCGGAAGATAAAATCCATGCCCCTGCCGCCACGCAAAACTCATACCGACCAGGTCCGCCCGCATCGCGTGGATCGATGTTGTCTCGGTGTCTATCGCGAAGAGTTTATGCTTTTTCAACTCGTCAACAAACTTCTCGAACTTCTCCTGCGTATCGATGAGCCTATAACCGTGACTCGTGGCTCGTGACTCGTTACCCGTGGCCTCGGATTCCGGAGACGAGCTTTGAGTTACGGGCGAAGGCTCTGGTATCAGGCCCAACTGCGCCAGCAGGCGATTGAAACCCAGTTCGGTGAAGATTTTTTTCAGTTTCTCTTCGTTGAATTTACTAAGCTCCAAATCGCCGTAATCTACATCCAGCGGGACATTGCAGTCGATTGTCACTAACTTCTTGCTCAGTTCGGCCTTGTCTTTGAACCTGCGGAGATTGTCGCCCCGCTTACCCTTGATTTCATCGACATGCTCGTAGAGGTTTTCGAGCGAGCCGTACTTCTGTATCCAGCCGAGCGCCGTCTTCGGCCCAACGTCGGGCACGCCCGGGACGTTGTCAGAAGTGTCACCCTGCAAAGCCAGGCAATCGATAAACTGCTCAGGATTGATCCCCATCTTCTCGAACAGCGCCTTGACATCCGTCAGGGTGTCGGTCTTGATATCGAATGTGCTGATATGCTCGTCGATCAACTGGAGAAGGTCTTTGTCTTTCGAGCATAACAGGCAGTCGTAACCGTCGGCGCCGGCCCTTTTTGCTAATGTCCCGATGATATCGTCCGCTTCGAAGCCGTCGATCCTGATTGTCGGGATATTCATCGCTTCCAAAATCTGCTCGATCCGGTCGATCTGCCCCGGCAGGTCTTCGGGCATTTCCTTGCGGTTTGCCTTGTACTCGGAGTACATCTCCTTCCTGAAAGTCGGGGCCTTGCTGTCCAACGCGACGACCAGCATATCGGGCTTGAGGCGTTGAATTAGCCCCATGATGGCCATTGTGAAGATATAGGCTGCCTTGGTCGGCTCGCCGGATGGGCCGGTAAAATGCCCGCCCGTCGGGGCGTAATAAGCTGCGTAAATATGCGCGTGGCCGTCGATTATGTAGAGTTTCTTTGCCATTGCCGCCACTTTAGGCGTTCGGGCCTGTGCTGTCAAGGGCGGTGTAGTGGTTAGTAGAATGAACATTCGGTTGGAGAAAAAAAAATTTACAACGTAAATGGCTCTTTATCACTTTTTTATTGCATATCCGCCCGGATTATTGTAAGATAACAATTGGTAAGCTGGGAAGCAGGAATCCTATGGATTCGGGATGTCGTAAGGAGAACATACAAATATCGTTTGCTGTTTGGAGGACATTCTGATGTGTATCTCATATAAGCTTTCTAATACGATAAGACACACGCTCACACGCATTCTTATGGCGGCCTCGATTGCTATTCTAATCCCCGAGAGCAGCCTTGCTTCGAAAGAAGCTCCTGATGAAACCGGAACTATGCTTCTGGTGCTGGATGACTGTGATAGCGACAATAAACTGTCAACGTTTCCGCATGGGGACGAGGTCTCTCTTTTAAACTCAAAGGGTGAACTCGTCAAAAAGTACCATGGCCTTGAGATTCAAAGTACCTTTAACGGTTGCAAGAAAATCTCGGCATCCGAGGATGGTCGTTTCTTTGTAGTGTGCGAAAATGTGCCGGATAAGCTGACTATGTACGAAACTGCAACACGTAGAAAACTTTGGTCCCTGTGGATGAATTTCAACTCTGCCGTATTCGCAAACGACTTGATATATGCTGTGAATAGGAACAATCTCTTCGCGATTGACAATAAAGGCACAATTGTTAAGCATTCCAGACTCGGCGGATTTGACATCGCTGTCGATCCCAACCACGATTGCCTCTGGATTGTCGGTAGTGATGTCAAGAAGTGCAATTTGGACCTTCAGTTGGACTTCAAGATAAGGCTGGCACTTGGTCGTAAAAATAATGCGGGCGCCTTTTCAGTTGATGTTAATCCGGATGGCTCAGTCTGGATTGCTGAACAAAACGTTTTTCAAAAGTATGGCAGCAAGAACCAATTGGTGAAGAGATCACCAGACGGCAGCGTCCTGAAAACAGTCAACCTGGACTTTTCGCCGATACGTCTGCGCATAGACAGATCTGACGGCAGTGTATGGACAACCGGGAGGAGAAAAGAGCGGGACTTTTCGAGAATTGGTGACGAATGGCCGGAGACCCTCGATGGATTGAACGACTTGGTAAAAACAGAAATAGAGACTTTCACCCGAAAATATGATTCAGAGGGCAACCTGATTTTTGAAATCAGCGAAGGCGGCTATTCAATCGATCTGGATCCGTCGGACGGTTCAGCATGGGTCGCCGGCAAGACAAATATAAGGCATTATTCCGCTAAGGGCCGGAAGCTCAGCTCATACGCCGGCTCTTCCGACGGCCAAAAGTGGCTTGCGATTGTTCCCGGCAAAGGCAACTAACCAGTCGCTAATTGATCCATCCCTGGCAGTCTTTGTTTGTGCCACACAGAGCACCATGCCTGCTTTTGAGAATCTAATTCTTTTTGGATTATTTAAGAACCAAAAGCTTTCCGACCAATCCAGCTTGTTTTTTTATATTCTTTTGACTGCCGGGTATAAGCTATTATATAAT
>CBDVBU010000020.1:0-18771 GCA_965372295.1 uncultured Phycisphaerae bacterium | reverse complement strand
ATTTTTATCAGAAATATTTCAAGAAAAGCTTTGACATAGTTAGGGTAAACTAACTATATTAGGTAAAATAAAGAAAATGCAGGCAAAACAGTAATGGCAGCAGAAAATACTAATTTAAGTTCATCTTTGGAAGACTATCTTGAAGCGATTTTCAACCTTTCCAAAGAGTCTAACATAGCTCGCAGCAAGGACATAGCGAAATCTCTGGGCGTATCCAGGGCCTCGGTAACCGGAGCGTTGCGGGTACTTAAGGAAAAGGGCCTGGCTAATTACAAGCCGTACGATTATGTGACGCTGACCGAAACCGGCCGGCCGATCGCAGCGGAAGTCGCCCAAAAGCACAAAATTCTGGAATCTTTTTTCATCGACTTTTTGGGCATCGAGCCTAATATCGCCCAGGAGGCCGCCTGCAAGGCCGAGCACACGCTGGGGCCGGGAATCATTGCAAAGCTTTTATGTTTCATCGAATTTGTAAACCACAGCAGCAAAAACGGCTGCGACCTGGCGGACCAATTCGAAAAATTCTGCAAAAAGCAGACGTCAAAAAGTGCAGGCAAACGAGACAGTAAAAATGGAGCAGAAGAAAGTAATACCGCTGTCGACGATTAAGTCCGGCCAGAAGGTGAAATTAGCCAGAGTCGAAGCCGGACGCGGTTTGAACAGCCGGCTTGCTGCAATGGGGCTTTTGCCCAACGTGGAAATAACCGTCGTAAGCAATGGCCACCCCGGGCCTTTTGTTATCAGAGTCAAAGACTCCAGGATGATGTTAGGCAGGGGGATGGTAGATAAAATTATGGTAAGTAGCTGCGATTATGAAAAAGATCAAGGTCGCCCTGGCCGGCAATCCTAATAGCGGAAAAACCACAATATTCAACCTGTTGACGGGCGCCCGACAGCATGTGGGCAATTATCCCGGCGTGACAGTTGAGAAGAAGGAAGGTCTATGCAAATACAACGGGCATGAGATTACATTTGTTGACTTGCCGGGGACATACAGTCTGACCGCTTACTCGATCGAAGAGATTGTCACCCGAAACTTCATCATCGAAGAACGGCCGGACGTTGTGGTCGATATTGTGGATGCCTCCAATATCGAACGAAATCTTTATTTGGCAACGCAGCTTATCGAAATGAATGTCCCGCTGATTCTGGCGTTCAATATGAGCGATGTTGCCAAGCAGAAAGGGCTGCTGTTTGATATCGAGCAGTTATCCAGGCTCCTTGAAGCGCCGATTGTCCCGACCATCGGCAACAAAAGCAAAGGCAAAAAAGGGCTGCTTGAAGCGATTGTGGAAACAGCAAAGAAGGACAAGCGCCGGCGTATTCATAATGTTAGTTACGGCGAAGAAATCGAGCACGAACTGGCAAAAGTCGAAGCAATAATCGACGCCAATGAGCATCACCTGGCGGAAAAGTACGGCTCAAGATGGTCGGCGATCAAACTGCTGGAGCAGGACGACGACATAACACAAAAGGTTCAGAGCCGGGAACTAATCGACGCCGTCAAATCCGGCACCGAGCACCTCAGGAGCATTTTCGGCGATGAGCCGGAAATCGTCATGGCCGATCGACGGTACGGCTTCATCTCAGGCGCATGTCAGGAGACGATCAGAACCACCGTCGAATCGCGCCACAGCTACAGCGACATGATCGATGCGGTCGTTACAAATCGCATTCTTGGGCTGCCAATATTTCTGATATTGATGTATTTAGTCTTTTTTTCGACATTTAAGATAGGTGAATATCCGATGAGCTGGCTCGAGCAGTTTTTCGGCTGGGCTGGTAAAACGATAGCCGGTTTTTGGCCGACCAATTCCGAGAGCTGGCTCATGTCTCTTTTGGTTGATGGCGTTATAGGTGGAGTAGGGGGGGTGCTTGTGTTCCTCCCAAATATTTTGTTGCTGTTCTTGGCTATTGCCCTTCTTGAGGATTCCGGCTATATGGCCAGGGCCGCCTTTATTATGGACCGCGTAATGCACAAGATAGGCCTGCACGGCAAAAGCTTTATACCGATGCTTATCGGTTTCGGATGTTCGGTTCCAGCCATAATGGGCGCACGAATACTCGAAAACAAACGTAACAGATTCACGACAATAATGGTAATACCCCTTATGAGCTGCGGCGCAAAGCTAACGATTTATGCGCTTATAATACCAGCTTTCTTCACGGAAAAATGGCGAGGGCCTACGCTTTGGTTTATTTATTTGATAGGGATTGTCTTGGCGATTGTTTGTATTAAGGTTTTACGATTGACCGTCTTTAAGGGCGAAACCACACCATTTGTTATGGAGCTGCCGCCTTATCGTATGCCTACCCTCAAATCCGTCTGTATTCACATGTGGCAGAGAGGTTGGATGTTTTTGAAAAAAGCAGGGACGATAATCCTTGCCATATCCATTGTACTCTGGGCGGCGGGCAGTTTCCCCAAACCGAGTGAACGGTCTTTAGTAGGTTTGAGTTCTGAGGATGCTCAACAAAAAAAGTTGGAACATTCTGTGATTGGAAGGATTGGGCAAGCAATAACGCCGGTCGTTAAACCGCTTGGTTTTGACTGGAAAATCGGAACAGCCCTTATCGGCGCAACCGCCGCTAAGGAGGTGTTTGTAGCACAGTTGGGGATGGTATATGCGGTGGGTAGTAGCAACCAGGGGTCGGAAACATTGCGGGAAAAGTTGCAGGCAAACTATACGCCATTGACAGGTTTTTGCATTATGCTGTTTTGCCTGATTAGTACGCCGTGTGTGGTGACGGTGGTAATGACAAAACAAGAGACAAATTCGTGGGGCTGGGCGCTATTCCAATTCTTTGGCCTGACAGCTTTAGCTTATGTGATAACGCTCATTGTCTATCAAGTTGGTAGTTTAATTACAGGATAGGCGAGATGGGATTCAACGGAAGCTCTTAATAAGTGCTTTTTTCGTAAATTATTATTGTTATAACTTCTTCTGAAATAATAAGTTGCAAATACAAGCTGTTGAAATTGAAAAAAAATTATTAGATTTTTTAGAAATTACACTTGACAATAATTAGGGCTGCCGTAGAATTTTAGGATATCCTAACTTTATAAAGAAATAATTATGAATGCCGGTCGAGAATTAAGCGCGAGTCTCGAGGATTATTTAGAAGCCATATTCTGTATCATTGCAGCAAAAGGGGTAGCACGCGCAAAAGATATCGCAAAAACATTGAGCGTGAGGGCCTCTTCAGTGACCGGTGCATTACAGGCCTTGGCTAAGAAAAATTATATAAATTACGCACCTTACGAAGTTGTAACACTTACTTCCGAAGGAGAAACATTAGCCAAGAACGTGGTGCGGAGACACCAGATACTAAAGGATTTTTTCGTCAGCGTGCTGGCAGTTGATGAGAAACTTGCCGACGAGGAAGCTTGCAAGATGGAACATAACATTGCCCGTCCAATAGTAGAAAAACTTGTGAGCTTTATGGAGTTTGTGGAAATATGTCCTCGTGGGGGTCAAGTGTGGATAGACGACTTCGCACATTACTACAAAACCGGCAGCAAAAGAAATTGTGAACGTTGTATTGGCCTAGCTCTTAAGGATGCCAGAAAGGAAACAGCACTTAGGAAGATTAAAGGGACAGCTAACATGACGCTTGCTGGCTTGAAGCCAAAGCAGAAAGGAGTGGTTATTAGAATTGAGCGGCAGTGTCCTATTTCGAAGCGTTTAGCTGATATGGGCGTAGGTCGAGGGGTACTGCTTGAGGTGAAACGAGTGGCGCCATTGGGGGACCCGATCGATATTAAGGTAAGAGGATACCACCTTTCATTAAGGAAGGAGGAAGCTGCAAGTATTATAGTTTCGGTACGTTGAATTTTTTTAGGCAAGAAGTTAGGCATGCCTAATATATTAAGGGTTTCCTAATAATATTGCGGTGTGCGAAAGTCAGAAAGGATGTGATCAATGAAGGTCTAATACAAATTTATGGCGGTAATCTGAAGAAGTATCTGGGTAGAAGCAGAATGTAAATGCACTTAACTGAAAGTAGTTTTTGGAAATTCTTTGAAGGAGAAAAAACGATGGAAACGAAACAAAACTGTAAAATGTTGAAAGTTTTAGCTGCACTGTTTCTCGTGGGCACATTAGCAACCGCCACCTTGGCGGTGCAGTACCAGTTTACCACTCTGGACCATCCGAACGCCGGCCCCCTGACCAATGCGTATGAGATCAACAATGCAGGAGACGTGGTGGGATACTATAGTTCTGGGGTCAATGGCTATGTGTACAGTAACGGTGTGTGGAAGGACACTATATACCCCGGAGGACTGAACACTAACAATCAGACCATCAATAATGCGGGCTTGGTCGGCGGTTATTATTATGAAACGGAGCCATGGCCTCCTCCGTTCCACAGTTACATCTACGACGGGACAACGTTCGACCTTCAGCCATATCCAGGGGCGGATAAAGAGGCGATCCACGGTTTAAACGACGCTTGTCAAATTGTAGGATGGGCATGGACGGGCGCGGGTTTAGTTAGTTACTTTCAGGATGGTGATTCCTACGATGTTCTTGCTTCGCCTGACAGCGGAACGGTTTACGCCGAAGACTTAAACAACAAAGGTCAAATCGTAGGCGGATGTTTTGCTGGCGGGAATATGCGCGGGTTTGTGTTGGACAACGATTCGTGGGCGTCCTTTGAACATCCGGATGCCGATGGCTGGACGCAATTCAAAGGGATCAACGAGGCAGGCCATATCGTCGGCGCGTATAGGACCGGTGATAGTTGGCAGACGTGGAAATATCACGGGTTCATTTTTGAGGGCACGGAGTTCAGGGAGTTTGCTGTTCCCTGGGAAGGCACGAGTAACACGGTCTGTCATGGGCTGAACGATTACGGGCATATTGTGGGCACGTATGTAACAGACGCCGATGGATTTACTCACGGCTTTGTCGCTGTGCCGGATTATGCAACTGAGACTATAATCCTTGCACCCAGCAAAGACAACTACATCAACCGATGCTCAGTCAGTGGCAACGAGACAAACTACGGTGGTGCTGAAAAACTTCTGGTAAGATCGTTTGATGGTATAGGTTGCTCATTAGAGGAACCAAAAAGCGCACGCACGATAATCCGGTTTGATCTGCCCGATCTCGGGTATCCTGTGATTCAAGCTACGCTCGGACTTTACTATTACAAGAAGCTTGGCAGTATCGATCCAGTCGGAAGAACATACGAGGTTCGCCGACTATTGAATGACTGGACCGAGGGTACCGGAATCAATCCCGCGATGGCAGGCGGAACCACGTTGGGATCAAGTTGGCAAAACAGGCATAATTTTGGTGGGAGCATGAAATTCCTGTGGGACAGCCATGATATGCCGCATATCGAAGACACTCCGCCTTGTGCGCAAGGTTGTTCCGGCTGGGACTATCTCGGTGGCGGAGATTACCCTTACACAGATTGCAATGGAACCGATCATTGGGGTGGTGATGAGGTATGGGTCACAGCGGTCGTTCCCAGCAGTTTCGGCTGGATGGAGTGGGATGTAACGGCTCTCATCCAGGGATGGTATGCAGGAACCTTCCCCAACAACGGGCTGTTAATTCGGGATGCTGACGAACAATGGCATTCACCTTGTTTTTGGCCCGACGACGACAAATTCGGTGCATTCTTTTATAGCAAAGAGTATGCCGAACCTGACTATAAGCCCTACCTAAAACTTAATTACGTTCTTGAGCCGGAACCGAACAACGATCCCACCGATCCGAACTGTGAGGTAACCTGGTAGCGCATGAATTTTTTAATATAGAAAAGAAAAATGTCGACGGCGGTTCCGTAAACTCTCGCTGATTTCAACGTTGCAGATGTGAACCAGCAGGAGCGAAAAATAATGTAACCTGAGTTTGGTACAGAGAAAAAAAGTTCCTCTCCGCACCGGCTTGCAGGGATAAAAGACGCTGACCGTTAGGATACCAATATGTACAAGCAGGAAAAAATGCAACAAAAGGGATTTACCCTTGCTGAACTTTTGGTAGTTATAAGCATCATTGCGCTGCTTATGGCAATCTTGATGTTCGCTCTTAGGACAGCCAGAGAACAAGCGCGGCGTACCAAGTGTGGAAGTAACCTCAAGCAACTTGGTCTGGGTTTGACGATGTACGCTGATGAGCACGATGACTGGCTCCCACAAACAGCAGACCACCGGAATCCCGAAGACTCAGAAAAGAACTGGCATAAGAATCTGCAATTTATGAGCTACATTGGGTTAGAACCGAATCCACAGGGTCGTAGCGTAATAACATGTCCCAGTCATCGTAACCCTGATAAGAACACTGCCGATTTTATGGAAAATGACGATGTTGGTTTCCGGATAAGTTACGGGATGAATGTGGCCTTTGGTTCGAGCCGGACCGATGCGAGAAAGCGAAGGAAAAGAATGCAGTTTAAGCATCCTTCTTTAACCATGGCCTTCATGGATGCATACGCTTATGGCAACGCCGTCGGTGAAGTGGGCTGGCAGGCGTGTCTTTACCCGTGTGATGCTTACCGTCATGGCAGGTATGCTCAGGTTGTTTATCTGGACGGGCACACCGGGCGAGCGAGACAGTATTTAGTACATAGTTGTGAGGAAGAAGGCATAGATTTCGATTTCTGGGGTTGTTATTGGTTAAAACCAATAAATATTCTAAAGAAGAAATAAAATTTTTTGAGGTGAGAGTTAGCTTAACCTAACTGAGTAATAGGTGCCTAACTTCGAAATCAGATTCACCAAAACGGTTATATTGTGTTGAAAATCGGAGAAAGGAGGCAATCAATGAAGGTCTAATTCAAATTTATGGCGGCAATCGGAAGATGTATCTGGGTAGAAGCAAAAAGTAAATGTATCTAATTTATTGAAAGTATTTTGGAAATTCTTTGAAGGAGAAAAAAATGATGGAAAAGTTGCTTTTTAACTCATTGATTGCAAGCGTTTTTTGTTTAGTGGCATCGCCTGCTTTGGCGGATTATGCCAATCCCCCCGATTGGGAAAGCAACGATTACTTTACTCACGCAAGCTGGTTATTTAACGAAACGGGATGGGTGGACGACCCGTGTAAGCCCGGGGAGCAAATGCCTGTTGAGCCGAATGTCCCGTTGGTAGCTGACGGTGGTTACCTGAACCCAAACGGCGAGCCGAGCATGACCCGCCTGGATATGGCTGATAGCGAAATGACCGGCTGGAGCTACAAAGTAATGGGACCGCCTACTTCTCGTACCGGCATCTTCGGCGGTATGTTCAGCGATGTTGTTATGACCTTTGTAATTCCCAATGATGCCAACGATACTTTGCTTAAAGAGGTCTGGTTGCAAGTGGCTTACTGGGGTGATTCAGAGGCTTCGGGTGATATTGTCAGTGTCGAATTCTTCGCGGATGATCCAAATATCACTGATCCGAATCGGCTAAATGTAATCCGCTCATCAACAAATATTGAGGTACTGCCAGAGATACCTGGTAGCTCCGGGAGCTGGTATCGTTACACGGGCACATTTCTATTAGATCGACAGCCAACGGTTGAATACGTCCTCTTGAGCATTGTCCAAGGCGCCTGTGTGGCTGTCATAGTCGATGAGGTTGACATTGATACTCGATGCATCCCCGTGCGTTGTGCTACTCCTATCCCCGGTGATCTCAACGGCGATTGCGTGGTTGACCTGGCTGATTTGGAGATAATGCTCTCGCATTGGCTTGAGGATAGACGCGAATAGATTTAACACTGGTTCCGGCTTAAAAAATGAAAGGGAATAACTATTTGATTCTTGTGGACGGGGCCGGGGAGAGTGAAGCCCCGGCTCTGTCCTCCAAACTTGAAACTGTTCCAACATAGCGAGTATGAAAGGACGGTCTTATGAAAATTCGTAGAAATGTGGCTTCAGCTTTGGTCATATTGCCTTTACTTGCAGGCATTTCCTTTGCCGACAGTCTGTCACTGTACACGGAAATACGAAAGAAAGACCCTAACACGGATCGTTCCTGGAATAAATACGACACAAACTGTGACTTCTGGCAACAGGACCCGTGCTATCCTGACCCTTGCTTTGCTTCTAATTGGGTGGAGGATGCGATTTATCTTTGCGCATTTGACGGCGCCAGCGGCCATTCCGATTATCAGCCGGACCGGCCTGTTGATGGTAACGTCGATGGCTGTTACTCGACGCTCTACATGGGGCCGGGAGGCGATCCCACTTATCAGTCGCTCGGTGTAAGTGGTACCGACCCTAACGAAATTCCCTGTGACCAGCGCGATACACGCATGACGACGCTTATTAATCTTTCAAAAATAAAGGCGGTTAATGACAAAGCAGGGGCAATTCTTGACTGTAAGTTTCGATGGAGTATCGATTATGTGATGAATCATGCCGGTGGTGCTGATTATTTGCAAGCCCCTACAAAATTATATGTGAGCATTTTCGGTGCCCGGAAACAGGAGTATTGGCGTCATCCGCCGGATCCTTACGACCCTAATAAAGTGATGGATATAAGTGACTTGCAGGATGAATTTGACGCCGACCCTAAGACGGAAAAGGAGATTGATATAAGAGTGGATGACGGCCCATGGGGACCGGGGTTGCAGCCGTTGACAACCTGGTACATCTGGATTTATGGAACGCAATTCTATGAGACGGACTTTACCGAAGAAATACGTCAAATAATGGCCAACACAAATTTTGAATGGATAGGTTTAACAATAAGGTCATCGCTGGATGGTGAGTCGGTATATCTTTCGATGGATGCTCAACAGAATCTAAACGGCGACCCCGATTATGTGCCTATCCCTCCAACACTTGATGTACAGGTCAGCAAATATCTGGGCGACCTTGATGATAACGGCAATGTGGATTTTTTGGACTTTGCGCTATTTGCGCAGCAATGGAGACAGACCGATGGGTTGCTGATAGCTGATTTGAATGTGGACGGGCTGGTGGATTTCGCGGATCTCAGGTTGTTCAATGAGAACTGGCTCAAAGGGAAGTCACCTTGAAGTAATTTAGAATGAGTATGGCAAATCAGTCAAGGAAAAAAGTTTATGAAGACAAAAGCTCATAAAGATAATGGCAAGTTATATAGCCGTCGTTTAACTCGCCAGCGGAGTACCGGTTTTACATTGATTGAGTTGCTTATGGTCATAAGTATCGTTTCTTTGCTGATGGGCATCTTGCTGCCGGCTCTGAGCCGTACTCGAAAAGCAGCGAAGAAGATTAAGTGTGCAGGGCAGATGCGGCAGATAAGTCTTGCCTTCGAATTATATGCCATAGATTGGGATGGCTGGATTATTACGGCAAAGCGCCCAATGCTGGCGGTGGACGGCCAATCTGCGTGGAATTTTGAATTGCTGCCCTATATAGGCGAGCAGCGTGATGAAGGTTTCGACAAAGCGGAACTTTGGTTTTGTCCGGAGGATAAAGATCCATATCCATTGGGATACGGCAACTATCCACATGGAGTACCTTTGACCAGTTTCGCTTTGAATGGCTATTATGCCAAGGCAAAGCCGTCAAGAGGAATGCGTCATCCCACCCCTGAGGCAAAATTGGGACCTGCAGGCCATTTCAAAACTCATCAGGTACGGATGACCTCGGCTTGTATGCTGATGGTCGAGACCAGTTATTCCGGCCAAATCTATGATGCAGAACATCCCAGAGCTGCAAAATATGGATTGAGTATTACACATCCTTCGCATCATCGTATGACAAGCGGGTTCTACCATAACGGTTCGATGAACGTTGTATTTGTTGACGGCCATGCGGGTAATATTAAAGGGCGCAAGGCTGAGCCGGTGTCATCGCCTAACGGCGAAGAGACAGGAATGTTTTGGCCTGATTTGACACTGCCTTCAGCCACAGAAAAGCCGCAGTTTTGGGGGCCGGGATATAGAAAATGATTTTACAAATCAAAGTAGAATGCTGATGACCGTTACAGGAATGGTTATAGCAAAAAGTTAGAATATTTTTCAATGGAGAAAGAAAATGAACACAAATAAGAAAGTTCTCGTGGCAGTTATCGGTTTGAGTTTTTGCGTACTTATTTCCGGACCTGCCAATGCGCATACGATGTGGATCAATGCTGTTGATTACATGATGCAGGCTGGTGCCGGCCATAGCCACAGTGAAGGGGATGAGCATATTGCTCAGACGAATGTGTATTTTGGATTTGGGCATTGCTATCCTGTGGATGATTTTATGCCCAAAGAAATGCTCAGTACATTTTGTGTGTTGAATGAAAATCACAATAAGAAGGATTTGGAACCGAATCCGGGCGGATTTCTGGCCACGGCCGTTAAATTTGAGAAGCCCGGACCATACATTGTTTCAGCAGCCCTGAAGCCTGGATATTATACCATGCATATTGAAAAAGGTCAGGTCAAACATAAATTGGGGCCCAAGACAGGCCTCAACGGAGTGATACTGAGCCTTTATTATGAGCAGTATGCTAAAGCGCTTCTGACAGTCGGAGAGACCTCTGACAATGCCTTCGCTAAACCGTTAGGGGACAAAATAGAGATTGTTCCGTTAAAAAATCCTTATAAACTTCACGGTTGTGGAGGTCATTTTTTGCCTGTCCAGGTATGGTTTAACGGCAGGCCTGCAAGTTTCTGCAAGGTCTATGCGACCTATGCTGGTTTCTCCACCAAGGATGACTTTGCTCTGGCCACCATGGCGGATAGTAAGGGTGTCGCTCACATCCGCCTTACACATTGGGGCCCTTGGCTTATTAAGGCAGAAAGAAGACAGCCTGCCGGCGAAGATTTAAAAGACAAATGCAACGAATTACACTACACCGCGACGCTGACTTTCGAGATTCGATGAATCTTCGCAGCATTTTGCATGCTTCACCTCAGGCGGATTAGGTCAAATGATAAACCATATCCGTAAGGGACAACACAATCGAAATGGCAGGTCGAACTTTCCGGCTACCGCTTTTTCTTCGCCGGCCTGGGGGGTCGCACAAGGCAGCAGAAAAACCAGACGACGAACAAGGGTATAAGGATGGGAAGCAGGAAAGGAAATGTCATCGCGGCAAGTATTGAGCCAGCCAGGACAAGGCAGCCGAGGACAATCAGTGCCAGGCCAAAGAAAACGAAAACCAGCAGAATAGCCGCACAAAAGAGGATAACCACCGCCGATATCACGCCCCACGCGCCGGTGACGGCATCAAAAGGGCTGTCGATCTGGTTTCCGTTTATCGCGATAGAGACCGAATCGCTCGCACCTAATAATACCCAGCCGAGAAAACCGACCATCAGCACGGCTAAGACAATCGCCAATTTCTTTATCATAATCTGCCCTTTTCCAAGGCTTAATTTCATAACACTATATAATATATCGGTTCTATCGATCTCCATTTAATCTTACATCAAGCACCGAAAATGTCAATAGCGATTCAAAATGGCGAAGGACAATCGGATTTCTGGTTTGCTAATCCGGGTGAGGCAGTTGTAAAATAAGGTAACGGAAATTAGAGCTTCGAACAAGCAACACGAAACCGCAGTATATAGGGTCGTGTACGCGTCATTATGGAAATTTCAAGCGGAGGTAAGATATGAGAACCAACCGCGATAAAACAAAGCCGGGCAATAGTGGCCACTCTTTAGAGGAAGAACTCAAAGAATACCAGGCGAAATTCAAGGTTCTGTTCGGGAATGTCTGTAGCGGCGTAGCAATCTACGAAGCCCGTAACGACGGCGAAGATTTCGTGTTCGTGGACTTCAACCCGGCCGCCGAACAAATCGAGCATATCAAAAAAGAAGAACTCATCGGCAAGGGCGTCAAGGATGTCTTTCCCGGCGTAAAGCAGTTTGGCCTGCTCGACGTATTCCGCCGGGTTTACAAGACCGGCACGCCGGAACACCACCCCGTTTCAGTTTACAAAGATGAAAGGATCGCAGGCTGGCGGGAAAACTACGTCTATCGATTGCCTTCTATGCAGATTGTTGCCGTCTACGATGACGTCAGTACGCGAAAACGCACGGAATTAGTCACTCGCATGACCGACCAGTGCTTTCGCGCAATCGCAGACTATACGTACGACTGGGAGGTATGGGTCGGCCCGCCCGGCCGTGTGTTATGGACAAATCCGGCGGCGCAGCGCGTCACCGGATACAGCATCAAAGAAATCATGGCCATGTCGGATTACCCGGGTTCGGTAATTTACGAACAAGACCGCGACAGGATTGAACGAGCCTTTCGCTCGGCGTTAAAAGGCAGTACCGGCAACGATGTTCAATTTAGGATTGTAAGGAAAGACGGCAAGGTAATCTGGGTGGAAATGTCCTGGCAGCCGATCTACGACGACGAGGACAATTCGCTGGGACACCGAGAGAGTATCCGTGACATTACGGCACGCAAAGAAGCTGAAGATGCGCTGGAAAAGGCAAACGTAAAGAAGTAACAGTTTAGCAGTGTATATCCATCTCCGTGCAGTGTTCGAGATGGCTGTAAAGTTGCAGGTTACTGTTCGGTGTTATTCGTGCCGCCGGACTTCGGTATTGGTTCGTGTGCTTTTCGGTGATAGACCTTCTCGTAGACCTTGCATGCGGGGCAGATGCCCGATTCAAGTTTCTTAACGAACCAAAAGATCAGGCCTTTCTGCTTCTCGCGTGCGCGCTTGCAAAGCGGACATTCAAAGCACTGTTTGGCTTTGGCGCGGTCCTTCTCGGTAATTTCTTCGGTTTGCATAACTTGCTCCTGTCAAAACAATACTGTACTTCACAGAAACATCAAGTGCAACACTGCTTTTTCTAAAAACCGATAAAAATCGGCACTTCCGCACAATCGCATTGACAAGGCAAATACCTTTTCGTCCTATAATTCTCTTGACAAAAGGGGTGCTAATTTGCTATAAAGAGTTGTTTAATAAAGTTTGAGGATTATGGATCTTTCAGGACATATAGCCGGCATAGAATTCTGATATAGGCTTTGTTATTTGCATTACGGAATTCCAATTAAAATTCTATTATTTTCGGCAAAGATTCTTGTATTTTTCATTAATGGTTCGTAGTCAGTTCTTCGAAGAAAGGAGGTGGTCTCAAGTCGTAAAATTTTCAAGTAATAATATAGAGCAAGCAAAAACAAATATTGACCGTTTCGGTTTGTTGCCGGAGCATGATTATTTTAATCCTTTTACAAGGAGGACTATTATGTGCAGAGAATTGATTTATCTAATTTGTCTTGTTTTTGTTCTGGGTCTGGCTGGAAATGTAGCAACAGCAGATCCGTACCAGCAGGATACGGGCCCTGACGGCATCGTGTCGATCGAGGCTGAGAACTTTGACGAGAATACTCCCTACAACATCCACGAGTGGATTTTCGTCACAGAACCGGCAGGCTTCTCTGGCGAAGGCGCAATGCAGAATACGCCAACCGATCCTTTAACCGGTGGGGGACCTGATACGAATTATGCGGATAGCAGTCCGCGTCTGGACTTCGAGGTTAATTTCGTCAAGACCGGGACCTACTACATCTGGATTCGCGGCTATGGCCAGGACGGGAATTCCGACTCCTGCCACGCGGGCATCAATGGTGAGGCTGTAGAATCAGGTCACAGATTCTGGGGTTTCGGGACGAGCTATATCTGGGTAAATACAACGAACTACGACCCGCCGCGGCGGACAGTTGATGTCCCCAGTGCCGGTGTACATACGATAAATGTGTGGATGCGGGAGGATGCATTCGTTTGCGACAAAATCGTTCTCACCACCAATCCCGATTACACGCCGACCGGGTCCGGCCCGCCCGAGAGCTGGCGGGGTGCACGCTTGAAGGCCTATAATCCCTCCCCAGCCGACGGTAGTCTATATTTGGATACGTGGGCGACCCTTTCCTGGATAGCGGGAGACACCGCAGTTTCGCATGATGTATATATGGGTGAAAATTCTGCCGACGTGAACGATGGGGCCGCTGATACGTTCCGCGGCAACAATGCCATGGCCTTTTCCGTTGCCGGCTTTCCCTGGTATCCCTATCCGGACGGCCTCGTTCCCGGCATAACATACTATTGGCGCGTCGACGAGGTCGAATCGGACGAATTGAAACACAAGGGCGACGTCTGGAGCTTCACGGTTCCGCCCAAAACTGCTTATGACCCGACCCCGCCTGATAATACAAGATTTGTCACCACAGATATAACTCTAAACTGGAAGGGAGGTCTAAAAACGAAACTGCACTATGTATACTTCGGCGACGATTTCGATGCAGTCAACAATGCCGCCGGGGCTCCTCCCCAGGCAGACACAACTTATATTCCCGCCACCCTTGAATTGGACACAGTTTATTATTGGCGAGTCGACGTGTTCGACGGCGCAATCCTGCATAAAGGCAACGTATGGAGTTTCAGAACATTACCCGAAATTACCATTACCGATCCGAATCTTGTCGGCTGGTGGAAGCTCGATACAACCTCCGGCACAACAGCGATAGATTGGTCCGGCCATGGCAACAACGGTATGATCGTAGGTGATCCGCAGTGGGTCGAGGGCTTTGACGGCGGAGCAATCGCGTTCAACGGCAGCGATTATATCGAACTGCCTACGAACATGGTCGGCTCGGATGTCGGTTCGGTAACCATGTGGATCAAAACCGAACAAACGAATGTAGGTATGATTCTTTACGGTTCCGATGGTGCCGGCGGCAATGGTTATGGTGACGAGAACGAGATGCATGTCAACATCGATAGCGGCGGTATTGTCGAATTATTTATCGAGTTCGGCGATTCTGACGTAAGCGCCGAGGCCCCCGCTGTGAGTAATAATTCATGGCATCACATTGCAGCCACATGGGACATCAACGGACAGATCATGCTGTATCTCAACGGCGGCGAGCCGGTCACGGCGGATCATACGGGCAATGACTTTCGGTTTTCAGGCCGGATCCGCCTGGGTGCGCCAAACAGCAGCCAGCGTTTCTATATCGGTTCACTTGATGATGTAAGGCTCTACGACCGCGTGCTGTCCGTAGCAGAAATTAATGAGGCGATGCGAGGTGACCCGCTTCTTGCCTGGAAGGCCAATCCAAGTAATGGGGCAAGACCGAATATCAAAGATGCGACGCCCCTGACCTGGTCGCCGGGCGATAAGGCATCAGAGCACGATGTTTACTTCGGCATCGACAAAGCCGCCGTGGCTGATGCAAACACTTCAACGGCTGACATCTATCGGGGCCGCCAGAGCGCGACCAGTTACACACCGCCGGAAGGCGTCGAATGGGGCGGTGGCCCGTACTACTGGCGCATCGACCAGTACAACACCGATGGAACCATTAGCAAAGGTCGTATCTGGAGCTTTACGGTTGCGGATTTCATTCTCGTGGAAGATTTCGAGAGTTACGATGCCGGTGATAACCAGATATGGTACGCATGGCATGATGGGCTTGGCTACGGCGCGCCGGGAACCGATCCTTACTTTGCCGGCAATGGCACCGGCGCGGCTGTCGGCGACGAATCTACTGCTTCTTATACCGAGGAAAGTATCGTCCATGGTGGCAGTCAATCGATGCCGCTGGCCTATGACAATAATAAACAAGGCTACTCGAAGTACTCAGAAGCGGAACTGAAGTTAACTGCCCCGCGCGACTGGACAGAGGGAGCCGTTGGGGAGCTGTCACTGTGGTTCAGAGGCAACCCGGGTTCTGTCGGCAGCTTCACAGAAGCGCCGGTCGGTACTTATACGATGACGGGCGGCGGCGCCGATATCTGGAGCGACGCCGACGAATTCCACTTCGCCTTCAAGACGCTCACGGGTCCGGGCACGATCATAGCAAAGGTCGAGAGCGTCGAAAATACTCACGCCTGGGCGAAGGCCGGCGTGATGATCCGCGAGACGCTGGATCCGGGCTCGAAATTTGCCGCAGTGTATATCATGCCAACAAATGCCGACGGCACGCCCACACAAGGCTGCAGAATCCAGGCACGGACAGACACAGCAATTGACGCCACGAGCGACACTTCAGTAGCAACACCTGAGCAAATGGCAATTACTGCACCCTATTGGATAAAATTAGAGCGTGATGTCTCCGGCAACTTCAGGGGCTACTATTCGGCTAACGGGACCACCTGGCAGGGAATGGTATGGAGGCCGACCATCACAATGAGCTCGAATATCTATGTAGGTCTGGCGCTAACCAGCCATGATGCAGCTCTGACGTGCGAAGCCGTATTCTCCAACGTTATGATTACCGGCACGGCAGGTCTGCAATGGACAAATCAGGATATCGGCATTGTCAGCAACGCTCCTGAACCGCTGTATGTGGCACTGTCCAACAGTGCCGGCACGCTGGCGGTTGTGGTGCACGATGATCCGGCCGCGGCGACAATAGACACCTGGACCGAGTGGGTTATCCCATTGCAGTCTTTTGCCGATCAGGGCATCAACCTGGGCAACATCGACAGGATCGCTATCGGCCTCGGCACAAAGGGCGATATAACGACACCCGGCGGTTCGGGCAAGATGTTCTTTGACGATATCCGGCTGTATCACTTGAGAGAGGCTGCTGAATAGCAAAATCCGCTATAGTGGAAATAACGGCAGGACTCGAATTATTTCGGGGCCTATGCCAATAAGTTCGGCATAGGCCCCCTTTTTCATTGGTTGATAATTCGACAAATCTATGCAGGAATACACTCGCAGAACAAGGCCGGTTTGTTCATACTAAGAAAAGTAAAACCGGCGGATCGGCCGGTATGAATCGAGCCTGGGAAACGGTCATCTGTTTCGTGTTGAGCTTTTGAATGGGAGCTTTCGATTATGTTGAATGATATTATTTCTCGTCGAAGATTTGTCAAAGATTTAGCTCTCAATACACCAGGTGTATTTTTGCCGCGTTTGCGTAAAATCGGGCTTCATTTGGCCTTGAATTTACTAAGCATGGGCATTAGTTTTTGCTTTTTTGTGTGCGCGGTTGTGCAGGCTCACGTCAAGGATGGTTTTGAGAACGACTAGTACAACGAGCAGGGGGGCGGGAGAGCCGATGGCCATGGTCAAAAAGCCGCCGGCCAGTATGGCGATGTGCATGACAACGACGCGCCCGTAAGGGCTGCCCATTAGCTTCTCGGGCTTGGCGGTGGTGTACTCTCGCTTTAGCAGATAATTCTGAACGAAGGAGACGCCGTGACTTATAAACAGCGCCAGCACGGCAAATCTTACCTGCGGAGGTATCACCGAATACATGTACTTGGCGACATTGAACAACATCTGGACGAAGACCAGAAAGCAGGGCCAATCCATTCCGCCCATGGGCGGGCCTTATCCTTCGTCGTGGAACAGGGCCAGCACTAAAAGCCGTGGACGGCCGTGAAGCCGCCGTAATGAACGATAAAGAACGGAATGATAAACAGCTTGCCCATGTGTGCGACTGGATGGGGCACAGCGGCGAATACCATCTTCAGGACATTATAGAATCCGATGACCAGGTTCTCCGTCCAGTACAGCAGAACAATATAAAAAGCATCCCAGCCGAGGAACAAGACGCCGAATAACGGTATCGTGTTCGCCGCTAAAAGGGCGACGATTGGTACGTCGAGTGAGTCTTTTTTCAAGAGCTTCATGTGCCGGGCGTCCTCATTCTATAACGGTTGGGATCGGCCGCCGTTGGCATGTTAGCATATTATTCGATTACGTGGATATTCTTGGCTTTGCAAATATCCTTTAGTTTTTTTGGCCAGATGGTTGCGCTGACTTCGCCGATATGGGCCTTTTTCAAAATGAGCATAAAGGTTCGTGACTGGCCGATACCGCCGCCGATGCTCAACGGAATCTCGTTGTTGACAATGGCCTGATGGTACGGATACTCGAGCATATTGATCTGGCCTGAAAGCTCTAATTGTTCCACGAGCGTATCGGCGTTTACACGGATGCCCATCGAGGTCAGCTCGTGCCGGCGTTTCGTTATGGGATTCCAGACGAGAATGTCGCCGTTCAGGCCGTGCACCGGCTGGCCGGTTTCGCTTGTGGTTTCGGTTACCCAGTCGTCGTAGTCGGCGGCGCGCATTTCGTGTGGATAGCCGTCTTCGAGAACCCAGCCGATGCCGATAATGAAGACAGCAGGGTATTCCTGCAGAATCGCCGTCTCTCGCTGCTTGCGCGGCAGATCGGGAAACCGCTCCAGTATCTCTTCGGCGTGCAGGAAGGTCAACTCGTCCGGCATGTCGGGATATTTGTCGGTCTTTAACTGCGGGAAGAGTTCCTGAACGTGTGTCTCGGCGCCTTTTAGGACCTTCCAGATTTTCCGTACCACTTCTCGCAGCAGGTCCAGGTTGCGCTGCCCGGCGTTAATAGCCAGCTCCCAATCCCACTGGTCGACATACGCACTGTGGTCGTGGTCGAGAAAGTAGTCCTTCCGGATCGCACGCATATCGGTTAGCAGACCCTCACCGAGCTTCATGTCGAACTGTTTCAGTGCCATGCGCTTCCATTTAGTGGCGGCCTGGACGACCTGAGCGTCAACCGGATTTTTGTCGCGATCATTCGAAACGTGGAACTGGATCGGGGTCCTTGACCCATCGCGGTCGAGCATGTCATTGACGCCGCTCTCTAAGTCCACAATCAGCGGGACGGTTACACGAATCAGGTTCAGTTCTTTGCAGAGGTTTTCTTCTATGTAGTCTTTGACGGCATAGGTGGCAAGCTGGGTCTCCCTTGGATTCAATAGAGAGCTGTAATCCTGCGGCAGGATTTTCTCCAATTCGTCGTAGTCCCCAATCCCCGGGCCGGCCAAATCTGCTTTCTTTTCGTCTGTCACTGGTTTTCTCCTAAATATTTTTATGGATAAATTTCAAAA
>CBDVBU010000019.1:0-18832 GCA_965372295.1 uncultured Phycisphaerae bacterium | reverse complement strand
CCCGCCTTCTCATGCTGTTTATTATCGGTCGATTGCCATGCCTTTTGAATAAGGCCGGACAAGTTTCTCGCCGGATTGCCCCCGACAAAAGCTCCGGCGGGAACATCTTTCGCAACCACCGAACCGGCACTTATTATGGCGTTGTCCCCTATATCCACTCCAAAAAGAATTATCGAGCCTGTACTTATCCATACGTTGTTTCCGATCGTGGTCTTCTGCCTCTGCTTTGCTGCCTGCGGCGGAACCGGGTGCCTCGGCCCGAGAATTTTGACGTAGGGGCCGGTAGATAGCTCATCGCCGATTTCAACCGGGCCCATAACAACATTGTTGAGCCCGAACCAGCATTTTTTCCCAACCGTTATATCGCCGAGATCGATGTTCCAAACGTTGAAATCCTCGGCGATGGTTCTCTCGCCAACGCGAGCACGATAAGGGTCTGAACGGTCGAACCTGAATCTATACCCAAATTCCACGAACCTTCCCTTTTCGATATATCTACATCTGTTGTAAAAGCGAACGATTTTCCAGAATATTCTCTTGGCTATCACCTTCACAAAAGTGGGTGTCATGAACTCTACGGTTCTGTACAGCGGACTGTTCTTAATGTTTCCCATCGCCAACTTCCGTCACCTTTTCACCGAATTAGCTTCATGTTTTAGACAACTCATTTAGAAATGTGGAAATGCGTGCCGCAACAATATCTGCACACGGTTTCCGCTCCTGCGGCACAAAGCACTTCAACTGCTTCATTTTACCCGGCACATCCTCAGCACTATATGCTACCAACAGGTAGCCGAGCTGCTCGAATTTTTTTGCAATAGCAAGTTGGTGATTATTCACAACTTCGCCATATTTTTTCAATCTCGGCATAACAAGTAGTGGTTTTCTATGATCCAGCGCCATTGTTATAGTGCCCATCCCTGCGTGGCTGATAATGCTGTCCGCCTCGTTGAAATGTTGGTCGAACACGGCTTTCTCCACCGAAGCGGCTGTTTCAAAGTTTTCCGGATGATAAGAACTATCTCCAATCTGAGCGACAATATGTTCATCAAAGCCATTTGTGCCGGCGGCTTCATCAATAGCTTTGACTAAACGGTCAAACGGAAATTGCGTTCCAACGGTCAGGAAAATCATACTACCGTCCCAACAAATTCGATCCTTTGATACCTGCCGGTCAGCTCAGGCCATTGCACGAGGAATAAATCCGCAACGTAACGAACCATTCTGCCCGACAGGGAAATTCGTTCCACGTTGGTAATACTGTCAACCCATACGACTTTAGCACCAAACATTTTACCCAGGAAACACAACATACAACCGGCCGCCGCACCCGTGCTGATCACAACATCAGGCCTTTCCTTGAACACAATACGGAAACATCGCAGCAATACAGTGATGACTCGTATCGGATGCTGTCTGTTGCACTCTCCTACGACATAAACTTCGCCTAATTTGCTCAGGTTATCTCGTACGACTTCCGTTGTCGTGACACAGAACGTTTCGTATCCATTCCAGCTCGCAGCCAGCTTGAGCAATTGAGATATATGGCCTCCCGCCGAAGCAGCCAGACAAATTCTCAACTGTCTATGTTTATCCGTACTTGACATGTCACCTTGTCACTCATTTTCTTTGAACAACTCGCGAAGCACCAGTTCCGCTTTGCTGTCCCACGAGTTTTGAGCCACTCTTTGCCTTCTCTTTTTAACAAGCTCAGCGTTGTCCTCAGCGTAAGCTTTTTGAATGCATTCGGCAAACTCCTCCGAACTCCTAGCTTCGTACACAACGTCAAGGTATAGTTGCAGCTCAGAGAACGCAGGCGTGCTGACGACAGGTTTACCCAGGGCCAGATATTCCTTGAATTTGATAGGATTGGCCGCTTCGGTCCATTTGTTGATTTTCCAGGGCAATATGGCAACATCAAAACACTTGCCGTAATGGGGAATCTGCTCGTAAGTCTTCTGGCCCAGCATCCAAACATTCTTCCGGGCAGACAAACCGGAGCAATCCACGGATGTTTTGCCGATGAATACAAAGGACATGTCCGGCAATCGCTCTGCTACTGCATCAAGAAAACCGATATCAAGTTTATGCCCATCCAGAGCACCGAAATAACCCGCTATGGGCTTTTTTATCTCGGCTATGTCGTCTGGCCTGTTTGAATCGAGTTCCGCCGTCGCAAACATCTCATAGTCAACACCATGGTCCAGAAACAGGGCATTCTTACATTGGGCCGCTTCTTCATCGTAAAGCAGCCTATTGACGTAAACAGTAATGTCCGCGTTGGCTTTCAACTTCCTGTCATAGCCCAGTATCGTATCTCTATCGACATTAGGATCATCTTCGTACCGATCTGTTCTCTGGTACACAAGTTTTACTTTTTTCATTTTGATTGCCGTATCACAAGCAGCCGGGCAGGCAACCCATACCACAGGAGCACTCATACGAAGCTTTCGCATCAAACGCTGCATTTGATATCTCAACATGGCTTCATTTAAAGGTCTTGCCCATGAAATGTGATGTACAGGCAGAGTAAACGGACTATATACCCAAAACCCGGCATCCGATTTTCTAAGCCCCTTCAAGATACTCCTGACCTTGCGAACAAGCTTTTCGATAAATTTGCTTCCACCTATAATCTTATGTTTCCGCATCATAATGGAGTTAACGTAAACCGTAGTACCTGTCCGTGAAAAGCGACGCATCAATTGCATATCGGTATGCGCGCGATTGTGATACCACCAGTCCTCGCCACCAAAACAGATCACATCCATTTCCTTCACCATACTCTTAATCCAGATAACAACATGTCACTTTGCCGAACGTAGTCCTTGCCACCCCGATAGAGCTTTGAAGGCACTTGCAGCATATGCCTTGGTCATCTGTATATCTTTAGTTCTTGTCTTTTTCGATAAGGCTGCCCGACAAAGCCAATACGGACTCCTCAAAAAGAAGAACATGGCTACCAACAAACAAGCCACCGGGTAGACGATGCAATTCCTGTTTTTTTTCATAAACAGCAATATGCTACCTCGCAACTGCTGGATCATCTCAAGTTTAACCTGCTTACTGCTGGCTCCCCCAATATGAATGATCTCGCCAACCGGGGCAAACATTACTGTCCATCCCTTCTTCCGGAATCGATAACACCAGTCGGTTTCTTCGCCGTACATGAAGAACTGCTCATCCATAACGCCAACCTGTTCAATTGCTTCTCGCCTGACAAGCATAAAGCAACCTGTCGCAACATCTACCTGGCGTACGTCGCTTCTGTCCCACCAGGTCATTTGCTCGCGTCCGAAGAACCTGCTCTTCGGGAATAATTTGTACAGATAAGTGCTTGATAACAGCATATTCAATATTGAGGGGAACATGAAACACGTTCTTTGTATAGTTCGATCAGGATTTAATACCCGGCAACCTGTCACCGCTGCCCGCGGATTCTCATCGGCAAAACTAACTGTGTTAGCTATGGCATTATCCAAAACAACCGTATCACTATTAAGCAGGAGCACATATCTTCCTTTAGCAACAGTCATCCCCTGGTTATTAGCCGCAGCAAAGCCCCGGTTCTCGGAATTTTCTATAAGAATTACCTGCCGGAAGTCATTCTTTACCATTCCGGCCGAACCATCGGCCGAGGCATTATCGATGACGATAATTTCATAATCAACATCACCCGCATGTTCATAAACCGAGGAAAGGCAATCTCGAAGGAGCCCTTTCGTGTTCCAGTTGACTATGATAATGGATACATCCACTTTTCGTTCACCTACCTGCCGAGATCCAATAATTCTGAAACAGTAAGTACCCGCATACCTTTGTCTGCTGCCATCGCAAGAGCCGCCCGAAGGGACTCAACAACGAATCGGCTCGCATTTTCATTCGAACGATCGAAATCATGAGCTAAGGATATCGCCCCACCTGTCTTTTCTGCCAATAGCGCGACTCTGAGACTATCGGGCTGCTGACGCCACGTATCCCCCGAATCTATTGACCAATAAACAATCGGTACTTGTCTGACCAATAAATACAATAGACATATAATGTTCAACTTGCCGTTAGGCGGACGAAACGGATATTTTCGTCGATCAGTTCCCAGAGCGGCATCAATCGCCGCCCATCCTCGTTTTATATCCGACAACACTCGAAACGGAGAGACCTTCAAGCTGTGTAAATGGTCGTAACCATGAGAACAGATATCATGTCCCTGCTGTGCGATTTGCCTGACAATTGCCTCTCGGCCTGCAATATTTCTGCCAAGCAGAAAAAAGGTTGCCTTGGCTTTGCCCTCGGCAAGTATGTTCAGAATTGCCGGGGTTAAGCTGCTGCCAGGGCCGTCATCGAAAGTAAGAACTAATGCTTCATGTTCTTTAGCCCTTCGCTCGAGCAATCTTCGGGCTATTTGTCCGTATATCCACGGCACACCCACATAAAGAAAAATAAGACCGAGTATACCAATTGCGATTGACATTAAGATAGTAATTCTATGTTTCCCTTCTCTTGAGTACTGCCTTTATGACCGTTTGTACGGACCATTTTGCGCCAATTGCGCTTGATCCAGGAATCCATATTGAGCCATTTAGTAGCACGGTTCAGAAGTACATAGCAAGCCAGATTTGCAGACATTGCTATGTTAATTAGTCTGGGACGCAGTCTCGGCGCATAAATACAGACATTTTCTTCCAACCAATGATTTGTTCCAAATTTACTCTTATATAAAGCATGGCCAAAACCATAATCCATCATATTTACTTCGGATTCCATACAAAGCCGCTCAAGCACTTTAATCAGAAGTACCGTACCGGGACTGCCACGACTCCATCTTGGATCGAAGGAACCGAACTCCGTAAATTGTGTCATTCCATATCGGACATCAAACTGGAAAGCACACGGCTCATTACCCACATACAACACATAAGCCCTTAACCGGCCATCCTCGGCAGCTTTTTCCAATAAGACGCGGTTTACATCGGAGTTAGTAAATCCCACAGCAAGACCACTTTTATATGTTGATTCATTTATCCGACAAGCAACATCTATCAGGTAATTAACATCACTAAGCTGGCGATAGCAGACGATCTTAATCTCAGAAGAACTTATTTTTTCCAACTGCCTAATATCACGACGCCATCTACGTTTGCGAGAATTGGGAATCTGTCTGTAAAATTCTTCCACCGTGTCCGGTATATATGTCTGCCAATGTGACTCTACCGATGCAAAATGGCTTCGACTAAAAAAAACCGGCACGGTTTTACAGAGTTTATAAATTGGAGAATCGATTCCAAGATGGTTAAAAAATACCAAATCAGCCTGGCCGCAGCGCAGCACATTCATTATCTCACCAATCAGCACCTTACAAAGCTCCGCCGAAGGATGACCGATAATACCACCATATACAATCGACAGGCATCTCAAAGCCGGACTAAATAGTGTCTTGTATCCCAATTTGAAGTCTAATCGACGTTTTTCGATCCGGCCAATCGTTATAGCTACCGCTTGGCCATCGCATTTCATAACCATAATATGCGGCCGCACATCATCGCCACTTGTTTTGACAACTGAAAGGTATCTGTCAATGTCAGCATTGGGAACAGGGTGGGGCTCGTCACGTTGCATTTGCTCCCATATCGGACGAATAGCTTCGATTTCCTCGAAGTTTGTCGCAGCAACTATTTCGCAATCACCACTAAACTGCACGTTAGAACCTCTGATTATATCCCAAGTTCTTTTCCATGCTCTGCTATTTGTTTGATCGAGTCGCTTTACATTTCAAGCATCAGTCTCGCGAACATTCCGTGGATTAAAAGCACACTCACATAAAAAAAGACGACCAAGAGGATAACCGGACCGATCAATGCAAATGCAATTCCGTATCATCTCCCCACTCCACATTTGCTGTCCGGATTCTTCGCCTGCAACAAATTGCGCCATTGTCGCTTGACCCAGCCCGCAGAACCTATCTTTTGCATGAAATACTGTAGGCCTGCATTTAAACTCCCCACAGAGCTTTGCAAGATGTTAATAATTACCGGGTACAACCTTGGCGCAAAAATGTAAACCGAGGCTTCCGACCAGGAATTTGTGCCAAATCTTTCTTTGTACGCAGCGGCACCGAAACCATAATCAAACACTCTCACATTGGAATTCTCTATCAAATCTTCCACAACTTTAATAAAGAGCACGGTGCCCGGGCTGCATGATCGCAAGAGCGGATCGTAACCTATATGTTCGGGAAAGAAGACATTTCCATATTCAATGCCAAATTCAAAGGCACACGGTTTGCCGCCGGCATATAAAACGTAGGCCCTCAACCTCCCTTGCTTTGCAGCCTTGGTCAACAATGATCGCGTCAGATAGTCATCACGAAATCCAACATTCAAAGCGTGCTTGTAAGTTTTGGCGGATATCTCGGAGGCGATGCTTATCACGTGGTCGAGTTTATCTTCAGAACGATAACATACCATTTCAACCGGCCCCGAACTTGCCTTTTCTAAAGCCGAGGTATAACGCCGTAGATAGCGTTTTCGGCTGCCTGATTTTTCTTTGTAGAACACTTCTATACTATCAGGCAGGCGCGTCTGCCAATGGGGCTCTACCATGGGTGAATAGCACCTGCACAAAAAGTTTGGCATTTTTCTGGTTAGATGGTATAGGGGAGAATCGAGCCGTAATTGGTTGAAGAAAACAGCATCTACATCCCCTTGCTTTAGAGTATTAATTAACTCCCGTAGCAATTTTGCGCTCGTCTGATCTGAAGGCTGCCCAAGGATTCCTCCATATATGACAGTCAAGCAACGCAACGATGGCTTGAGTATTGTCGCATATCCCACTCGGCACGTGATCCTTCGCTTTTCAATCCGTCCGACTACTATTGCTTTAGGGTCACTGTCATAATAGAACACGATTACATAAGGTTGCACTGTTTCTTTCAGCGACTCAACAACGGATAGATAGCGATCAATGTCCGTATTTAGTGACGGCATGGATTCGCCGCGCTGCATTTGAATCCATATATCGCGCACATCTTCAACTTCTTCGAAGTTTTTTGCAATAACTATTTCCCATTCATTAGAAGGCCGTATGTCAGATCTTTTGTTCATATTGTCTGTTCTTTTCTGTGCTCCGACGTCTATGATAGTGCTTTCGTACGCTCGAACAGTCGTAGTAGAAAGCTGCTATAGCCTGGCAAGCAGATATGCAACAATTTTGTCAATTCATTGAGAACGTGGCATTAATTGAGAATCTCTGTCTAAAAATTCGTCATCAACTCAGAGACGAATCGCACTCTGCCCGTGCGTGTTTTTGCACGATTCTACTGCGCCGGTATCGCTGCACCAAACTGCGAATCCCCAGCCCGGTAATTGTATGCTGAGCAAGCATACTCGTCGCCAATGTTGATGATCGGATCAGATTTACAAATACAGGGAACGGCCGCGGGGCAAAGATGAACACAGGAGCTTCCGTCCATTGCCTGCTGTCCCCAACATGCTTGTGCCGAACGTCGCCGAAACCAAAATCTAACGTGTCCACCACGGGATCGCCACAGATTTGTTCAACAACCTCAAGATGGAGAATACTGCCAACGTTCCAGTCCTTCCACTTCGGAGAATAGCCTGTCTCCTCTGCAAAACAGATCCTCCCGTATTTCAGTATGTATAGAAAGGCGCAGGGCTCGTCTGCAACAAAGAGTATGTAAATCCGCAACCAATCCTTCTTTGCAGCCACCTCAAAAATCGCTCTCGTAGGGCCATCATCCACTAATCCACCCCCAAAAGCACGCTGATACGTGTTCGCCGATATATTGGCGGCGATCCGGAGCCCTTCTGCAACCTCCTCTTGTCGGGAAAACGTGACCATCTTCACCTGCCCTGGATATCTTTTTTCAAGCCTTCTTGTGTATTTCCGCAGTTTCTTTCGACGGTTGTGTGAACAAGCCTCCCAAAACCGATCGATATGATCGGGAATCGACATGCACCAGTGCTGCTCGGCCTTGGGAAAATGATCCCGACAAAACAAACTCGGCACCTTTCGAGCAATGTGATATATGGAAGAATCCGTTTTCAAATGGTTGAAGAAAACCACATCAACTTCCCCGCGGCGCAACACATTCATTAACTCCCGAATCAGTAAACTGCAGATTTCGTCCGTTAGATTGCCCAAGAGACCCCCGTAAACCACTACGAGTTCTCGAAATAAAGGTTTGAGGAGGGTCATTCTCCCAAGATTGCATTTCATACGAGTATTTTGGAGTAGGCCTATCACCATGGAAACTAAGACGCTGTTTTGCTTTAGGAGCATTATGTAAGGCTGTACATCCTCTGCCCTGATCTTAATAACCGAAAGATACCTATCAATATCAGCATTGATTTCAGGGTAAGGTTCGGCAGCCTGCATTTGCTCCCATATATCGCGGATAGCTTCAACTTCTTCGAAGCTTTTCGCAACCTTTATTTCCCATTCATCGCAAGGCTTTGCGTCAGATTCTGTTTTCATAATTAATTGGGAATCTCTGTTCTGAAGACTCGATGTTTTTCCTTGAAAACACGAAATATTCTTCTTATTCGGCGATAAGAAGTGCGAAACCACTCAATTTCCGCAAACCACCAGGTAATATAATAATATGTGGCTATCAAATACCCTCTTAGGCCATATCCCGCCACTACCCTGTTAACTTTGTAGCTATCCTCAGCCCAGAATCTTTTGTAATCAGCCTCGCCGTGTCCGATGTCCATTGACAAGATGCCGTTGCTGCATGCATCGCGTATAGTATGCATCATGAGAATTTGTCCGATTGAAACTGAAGATGAGTATTTCAATTTAAAGGCTCTCCAGCCGAATTGAAGTCTTTTATGGCAAATATACACATACTCGAATGCTGCATCATCTCCATCGATGGTCATCAACCATACATGACCAAAACCAGCCTGGGCCATTTTCAACAAAAGCTTTTGGTAGAATGACCCATGTAATACGGCCGCGCCGCGTCTCTTTAACCAGCTTTGTTCCTCTATCGCCGCAATACGAAGAAGAACTTCCGGAATCACTTCTTTGCCGACATAGTGTTCAACTTTCACATTCCCGTTTTCAAAAAGACGCCGTTCTCTCCGGCGTAAATTCTGCCGCGATTTTGAAGATGCCTTTTTTCGAAAATACTCATCGAAAGAGCAGCCGAGTTGAATATGAAAGCAGGGATTTCGAAATACCTGGTGTCGAACGTATCCTTTTTGAACCAATCCATCCAGCAAATCATTGGTTGCCAGGTCCTCTGAGGAGAGATCCACACTATAATATACATCAAAAACCTTCCTGGATTTGATCGTATCAGCCATATGCTTAACAACTGATCGATAGTTCGGATCGAGCAATAATCCCAGGTAATAACCTTTGCGTGTACTTATCGGCATGGCAATTTTCGCATTCAGACATTTGTGAACTTCCAGGGGAAACAACGCCACAAGTTTGTTTTTGCGCCATGCAAGTATAAACAGCGGGGTACCCTTTATCAATCCTTCCTCGATATAAGTGCTTATCCAAGGGCGAGAGAGAAATGGCGGCGCATCAACAGCACGAGCAAACAGGTCGTCCCAATGTTCCCCAAACTCGGAAACAGCTTCTGCGCCTTTTAAAATCTGTAAGTCAATCCGTTTGTCTTGCAAGACATTTGTTTCGTACAACATTTTATCTGAAGATATTTTTTGTATTTTGTGAGTAATATTGATAACTCCTATTTTTAAAATATTGCCGATTTCAGCTTGAAACGGCGTAGTATCCTTCTCATGTGGCGCTGAAACGAGTCTAACCATTCATTAATCGATAGTAGTCAAACGACGTAACAAAATTCTGCCATGAAATGCTCTGCGAAACCTGGTCTTGCCTCCACCCGATAGACCGAATGGCACTCATTTGACCAGAATTGCACGTACCGCGTTTCTACATGGCCAAAATCATAGGATAGAAGCCATTTGATACATGCGTCTCGAATGAGCCAGTTAGTCAACACCTTAGGAAGGCGAAAACCCAGTTTGAGCCAATGGTCGCTCGCATCTATCCTGACGGATAAACAGGAGACCGAACATTTGCGATTAATCGAGATTGCTACTCTTTTACTCTCCTGAGCCACGCTTCTCGCCAAAAGTGGAAGCACGACCTGTCACAACCATAGAAACCTTGGCCGTCACACATGACTCCTTCAAGCAATACTGTATTCTTGACTTTTCTATATTCTCCGGTACTTTCAAGCAGTATTCGTTCGAGCCTTTTGAAAACTCTGAACCTCCTGCCACAAAATTTCCGCATCTCGGGCATCCAGAATAATCCTTTGTTCGCTCCCTTCCGGTTAAGAGTAACCAAAATCTCTTCCTCGGATTTAACTTCAACCAGTTCACCCGGTTCTAGGTTCAAGACCTCATCGTGTGTGGACTGCCCTTTTTGCCCTATTACACTTGATTTGTTTCTTCTCTTCATGCCAAAAACCCTCATGGCTTTAGACACTGTAAGTCCAAACGCACGGTGCAAACCATTTATCCTAACCTGCCACAGGAACTTACGTATGAGGTTTAGACGTTCAGCTTGTGAACATCCCATTAAAGCGTCAAATTGACCATGGCACAGCTGCTTATCACATGACATTCAATAGCTCCTTCAAATTGTCCAACTGTTTCTGTTCGTATTTAAGTCCGCAAATTTAATATCTGTAATTTTCCAGATAATTTTTACAAAAAGAGAACTTGCAAAGCTACGTTTCAAAATTAATCTTTACACCTGCAAATCGGGCTTCTACCAACCCGATAACTTATAATCCCCCCTCAAAGGGATGGCACTCTCTAATTTGAGCGAGACGATATATTTTTCATACGACGATACATTGAATGCAACCATTTTACTTTAGACAATCGCCAAATAATAAAATAGCATACGGCTAACAAACGCCCTCCAAAACCACGACCTACCACTACCCGGTTAACTTCACAGCATTTATTAGCCCAACGTCGCTTCCATTCACTATCCACATGCCCAAAGCTACACGATAATGTACCTTCCTCACATATTTTCCGAATGGTTGCCATTATTAAAACCACACCAACAGAAAGTGACGTCGCATATTTTAACTTGAAAGCCGTCCATTGATAATAGTATCTTTTATGTGCCGACAAAACGTACGCGAATGCTGCATCTTCGCCGTTTATCGTTAATAACCAAATGCGCCCGAAACCAGCTTCAGCCATTTTCAATGAGAGTTTTTCATAAAATGCTTCAACCAATACAGCAGCACCACGCATCTTCAGCCAGCTTTCCTGCTGGATTAGTGCTGCACGCCTGATAAGTTCTCGGGTTATCTCACTACCAGAGTAACATTCCACTTTTACATCTCTGTCCTTGTAAAGTTTGCGTTCTTTCTGAAGCAGTTTCTGTCGCGACTTCCGTGATTTGTTATTTTTCAGGTAGTCCTCAAAAGAGCAGCCAAGCTGAACACGGGGACAGAGAACACGCGGTACTTTTCGGCAAGAATATCCTCTTTGTGATAGTTTATTCAGCAAATCATTAGTTACTACATCTTTTGAAGATAGATCCGCACTACAATATAGGTCAAAAAGCTTTTGGGACGTAATTATATCGGCAATACATTCAACCACAGAAGGATAGTCCGCATCAAGCAATAGTCCAAGACAAAAAGCTTTTCCCGTGCTTATAGGTCTGGCTATTTTCACGTTCAGACATTTGCGAACAGCCAAAGGAAGTAGCGCCACAAGCTTAGTTCCGCTTCGTGCAAGCACAAACAACGGAGTGCCCTTTATCCTTCCTCCCTCGATATAAGTACATATCCAGGGACGTGAGAGAAATGGCGGCGCATCAACGGCACGAGCAAACAGGTCGTCCCAATGCTCGCCGAACTCAGAAATCCCTTCTGCGCCTTCTACAATCTGTAAACGAACCTCTTGGTTTTGCTTAGAGTTTATTTCGCTCACCGATTAGTTTAAGAACATATAATGAGTAATCAACTTGCATTTCTATCAGCAGTTATTGGCAAGGCACGAATTCAGGAAACTATCTGTACCGGTTGATTCCGTAACCGAGAAATTCTATTTGGGATCTGCCAATTGAAACCGGGGCTACATAAGGAACCGATCATTCCGATAGAACAGTAAACCAGTGTCATCAACTGCCCGAAGAAACTCACAGACATCCAGGCTACTGCAACGGAAAACAATAGACTTCCGAAAGCCCAACACAAAGATTTCATGGCTGGATGTGTCATTCTCCTATATGTAGATATGAGACTTCGAAATGACATTGCGAGTATCGCACAAAGAGCTATTACGCCAAGAATACCATACCTGACACCATTGAGAATATACTCATTCGTGATATCAGAACGTCCCATACCAAGCTGGGGACCCCAACCGGGATCCTTATCACCATAACCAACCATCCACCATTTATCGAAATGTTCGATAGCAAGATCAATAAGTTTCGCCCGGTGGTAACCGGCACCGCCCAGTGGGTTCGCCCATGAAGCTATGACATGATAAAAAGGTCTGTTACTTGCAATTCCAATGAATATACATGAGAACACCAACAGCATGAACAATGGCTTTACAAATTGCTTATGTTTTTCCATTACCAGGCAGAAAACCACCACTATCACCATAACCCACGGACCACTGGACATGCTACTCAACGCACCAAGCAAAGCTATCCCTGAAATAACATAAGTCAAGGACCTCCATTCACCTTTTTCACGACGCAAATAATATATCAGCGGCAAAAACATAGCAAAAACACCGCCAAACAAAATAGCATGGCTAAACGGCCCAACGGCTCTGGCAAACCCAAAACGTCCTTCTGAAACAAATCGCCCCCCCCTAAACCACGGAGAATAACGCCACAGTGCAGCATACGGCTGCCATCCGGTTGCAGATTCAATAACACCTAATATAGCAAGAGGAACCAATGCAACGCTGATGCACTTGATAATGGAAATGAGTTTTTTCCTGTCGGTCACGATAAACCTGGCGGCCAGATAAGCACACCAGGTATCCATCAAAAAACCGGCTCGGCCTTCCAGGGTTTGTGGAATTGGATTGACTTGAGTTATTAAGTATGCACCAACATATACTACCATGCTCAAAGTAACCAATGTATCTAACCGATTCCAGGTGAATTTACGCCGAATCCCATCATCGAAATAACAACGCAGAAGCAGTACGGCAACTACAAAACGACCGACTAATATGTCTATAGTGCCTATGCTCACTGCCAGATAAGCGGGATACCATAACAAACCTATAATATACGCAACAAAGGCGTATTTGGGGCGCAACATTATAACCAATACGGAAAGAACAAGAGCAAATGTTAAAGTTACACCTTGCATTGTAATTTAAAGTCCTTCAAAATTTATCAATTTAGCGGATGAATCTATAAGCTCGTTGTGCGAGCCTGCTCCTTTTCAACATATTCGCCTCAAAAAGTTTACGCCGTACTTGTCTCGGCGATGGCCGGCACGGCAGCGGATCAGGTTTAGCGAAATCATATTTGCTCCAATCAATACGATCAATTCCTTGTTGTTCCAGAACAGCTTTATAGCTCGAACTACCAGGTAAAGGCAGGCAGATGATAAAACTGACAGAAGAGTACGGCAGCGAAAAAGCATAATTTATGGTTTCATTCATTTCGTGTATGGTCTCGTCCGGAAATCCGAACATAAAATAACAACCGGCACGAATACCCGCTTTGGCTGTAAGATTCACAATATTAGTGCATTCCCCAAGAGGGATAGGTTGATGTAACCGCTTACGTACTATAGGGCTCCCGCTCTCAATGCCATAATAAATAAGAGTACAGCCGGCACGTCGCATGAGATCAAGCAATCCAGGATCCGTCAAGTTACGATCATAAGCCGAGCCGGTACACGACCATTCTAATGGCGTATCAAATTTAATAAACCATTCACAAAGCTCGCGAACATAATCAACATCAGACAAAAACGCATTTCCCGTAAAGACCAAAACACGAACGCCATATTTATGTGCCAGCTCTTCGATCTCAGCACAGAGATACTTCAGGCTGCGGTGACGAGGCTTCGAACCGTTAATTCTCTGAGACATGCAGAAACCACAGCGCCCGGGGCAGCCCCGCGAATCCGAGATCAGCGCACCTGTGCTGACCTTGTCCAAGCCGTGAGATGATCCAAACCAAACCGGTTCCTGCAAGGTCCAGTCCACAGGAGCGAGGGTATCCAGTTCCACATCGAGACGTGGCTTATTACTACACACTTCATCGTCATTCTGATATATCAGGCCCGGCACACCGGAAAGCTGCCGGCTCTCAGGTTTTCCGCCAGCAATACCGACCTGATCGAGCAACTCGATAAACCCATGCTCACCATCCCCTGCAATGGCAAAGTCCAGCATATCTTCAAACTCGACGAATAAATCTGAAGGCCGGCTTGTAGATGGGTGTGGCCCCCCGATAAGAGTTATAGCATCGGGAAGCGTCTCACGGATGCAGCGAAGGGTCTCCTGTGCTTCTTTAAACATTGTCGTGAAGACCTTGAGTCCGACTACGTCAGGACGTAGTTCAAGAAGTTTCTCTCGAAAGGTCTCCATATCCAGGTTTGTGTTCCAACTTAGGAACGATACATCTGCTCCCGTATTCTTACATGCCGCTGCGATATAACCCAAACCTCCATCGTTAAGGGCCGGAACCGTAACTTTTCGCTGAAAAGTCCTGTTCATCGGTGGCGATAATAAAATCTTTATCGGTTTCTTGCTACTCGACGAGGGTACATCGTTCATAATTAGTCTATCCTCAACTGAAAAAATGTTTTTAATCGATATGGTTCTAATAAATCAGCAATTAATAACTTATCAGCGAAGAGATAGTTTACTAAGATCTACACCCTCTCCACTTTCGACCGGTACTGCGAACTTGTCTAAATCCAGGTCCCCTATATCCTTGTCCCACCATTTCGATGCCTTGATTTTGAACTGTGTCTCTTTGGAAAAACGATACCGTATTATTTTTGCCGGATTGCCGACTACAATAGCAAAATCAGGTACATCCCTAGTGATAACAGATCCCGCTCCTATCAGAGCGCCATCGCCGATTTTACTAACACCCGGTAGTATGGTGACATTGTGACCGACAAATACATCATTGCCGATTAGCATACCCCTTCGTTTTATATCAGCCCCCTTCTTTGCATAGCCAAGCCTTGGATTATAAAAAATCGCATGAGTCGATATATGATCCAAAGGGTGGTTTACAGTAAATATTCGCACTGTTTCTTCGTATACTCCACTATAACGACCTATCTTAGTACCAGACGGGAAATGGTGTGGGGGATAATAACAGGGACCACTTGTATACATACCTATGTCCACTTGATGATAAACGGAGAATATTCTTCTGATCGTACGAGAAAAATGTCCTCCTCCTTCGAGACGCAGAATATTTCTCCGAATCCATCTGCGAATAGTAACAAGCTTTGTCAAACCGTATAATCTGAATAACAGTTCTCCAATAAGCCACGCTTCTTTTCCTTCTTTCCGACGGTGAGGCCGGGTTTCCTGGTTATGCTTCTGCGACATTTCAAACATCGAGCATTTCCAATATTTCCGCTTTAATTTTCGGAATTACTTTATCCAAATGTTTTCCGGTTTGATCGCGTTTTTCGAAAGCAGCCTCAACGACCGAGAGTAGTTCCGCTTTTCTACTGCATCGATAAACATCAGCCACACAATCTCCAAGCCCGATACTTTCAAAAACACCATGAAATTTCTTGCTGTACGCAATTCCAACTGCCGGTATAGACTGTGATAATGCAGCAATACAAGCGTGCATTCGTGAGCCAATAAAGAAATCGCACAATCCTATGATATATTTGATATTGTTATGGTTGTACTTGCCCTGCGTCAGGAATATCCTGCCGGGGTATTTCTCGCTTAGCTTCTCGTACAGTTGCCGGCAAGCATTAGGATCGTCTTCAACGGTCCTGCTCGGAGCCAATACATGCGGCACCAATAGAACAAGCGGCCTCTCGTCCTTCACAAGATAATCGACAACGCTATATATTAATTCGCGGTAGTTGGTTTTCAAACCAAACATATTCTCCTGCGTGTAACCGCCATTGAAAAGAAGACCGCTAATGTTCAAGCCAACCACGATAGAACCTTCTTTTCGCACGTCATCCAGAGACCCGATATCAATAGTCTCAGGCTCATGTGAATCCAGAACAAAAGCGACGTCCGGCATAAAACGTAACTTCCCATTGACGTTGTGATTGCCAAGAAGCACCCGTACATATTCGATACTTTCGCTATCTCTTGCGTAAATGACGCTGGCTCGCTTCAAAACGCTCTTTGCCATGAGTCGAGTGATTGACCTTTTGAAAGGCCCGTAAGTTTGTGGCAATAAGATCAGCTCTTTGCCAAACTGTATAATAAGCCATTTTTGTAGAAAACCATATATCAGGAACCTTCGTAATCCATATATATCACTGAAACTGTCACCGCCGGTAATGTCAAACACCTTATCCGTCTCAACCAGTGTCTTGACATAAGGATTGATCGCAGACAGCAAATTCCGGAACCTTCCAAAGGGCAGCAGTTTCAGCAATATGGCGTTCAACAACAACACGCAGAAATGAGAACGCAGGAACACATTCTTGCAGAATCTCATGCGCACTATTCTTACTCGAATCTCCCGGCCTGACAGCTTCAGGCAGTGCTCACCATCGGTCGATCCCGTTCCTAATAGTATGACTTCCGCATCGGGCCATCGATTAAGGATAATCTTGATACTCGACTCGGCTAAAGCACTAACTCCCAGGTTGCCCGTATCAAACGAAGCACCAAGCAGGCATATCTTCATTTCTTCCTTTTCCGTCATACTTTTTAAACACTTTAAAACTCTGATGAATATCTCTATCTCAACTTATTCTTAGATTGTTTCGTGATTGCAGAGTTTTTTTAGGGCGGTTCATAATTAATACGCTTACAGCAAATGTCACAATGAATACTAAAGCGCTAATAGCAAGGACAAATAGAGGAGAATCAACCCTAAAGACCCAAAGTAAACCAGCAGTCATTATGATCGGCAATGCCAGCAATAGGCCGGGGATATAAGAGCGTACGTAACGGCTTAGTTCAAGATCGATAACTTCTCGGGCCTTAAAGACCTGCATAAACAAAGAAACGATATTACTCAGAACGATAACAACGGCAGCTCCTAAAGGCCCAAAACGAACGGCTGCCGGATACATAAGCCCAATAATAACCACGGCACGAATCATCGCAAAACGACGTTGTAAGTGAGGTTGTCCTACAGCCAGGTATATCCCGGCCAAGCTCACAGCTTGATTTCGAGCCACGATTTGCAAACACAAAACAGCAAACGGAATGGCCATAGCGACATATTTGGGACCATAAGCTAACAACAGCAACTCACTCGCACAACAAACCATGAAAGCAACTAATGGGATAACAAAACAAGCTGTCCACCGAGTGGTACGCAGAACACCCCGGCAGAGTGCGTTCTTGTCATCTTGCTTTTCAGAGAAGGCGGAAAGCACAACAGGGGCGATTGTTCTTATGTACAAGTCAACCGGAATGTAGCTAAGAAGAGCGGCATAACTATATAAACCTAACTGATCCTTAGATATTACCTTGCCAAGTATCAGGATCGGTGCTTGAAAACTAAGCGCCGTCAATACCGGCAATCCGAATATTCCGCGAGCAAATTTCATCAACTCAACCAGACTGCTTCTGTCGATTTCAAATCTTGGCATAAATGGCACTACTATGAAAGACAAAATGCATAATATTGCCATCTCTATCACAAACCCGATAACCAGCGCCCAGACATTCCGCATTACTAAAGCCAGGCCGATTGATATAATCGCGCCCAATATGGCGCTGCCCTGGACAATGAATACCGCCCTGCCAAATTTATATTCTTTTTCAAGAACGGCAGCACGGGGGCTGATAAAACCCCTTAACGCTATAGCAATAAAAGCAACTCGCATCAACTGTAACAATTCGGGATTACCGTAGAACGAACTGATCCATGGCGCCAAAAGAGACGCGATCCCGAAAAGGCACATCGCCCGAGTAACCTGCATCCACCAGGCCACATTTAAATAACGAGTATTTGCACCTTGCTTGTTCTGGATTATCGATTGCTTTACACCCACCTCAGTAAGAGCTTCGAATGTCATTGAGAAGCTCATAACAATGGCCATTATTCCGATTTGATCCGGCGCCAAAATTCGAGCAAGAATCATGCTCCGTATAAATCTCATACTCCGCCCGGCAAACGTTCCGATACCTAAAGCCATCACGGCACGGGCACTTCTGGCTTTTATATCAGTGCCCTTCAACTTACCGATTTTCTCCAGGATTATCTTGCGTATAAAACCTAACGATAAAATGCAGGTTGATGCCTGTGTCACGCTTGCCCTCTGATTTTAGAACAAATCCATCCTGTCCCGTTTTCTTAATGACCAACAAATAGAAAACAAGATTATTTTATGCTTATGAATATTGAATCAACTTTTGTCATTACCACGTTTATACAATCGTCTTAAGATTCCACGGAAAGCATTAACTAATTCAGGAAGAGGATCACCAACAGAAAATTGCAGGCCGCTTTCCCTGAAACTAATTTTTTCCAAGGCGCGTCTTCCCTTCAGTCGGGATACTAACATCTCCATATATTGAGAAGAACTGGCATACCTCGCACCTTCACGCTGGCTGCTTGGCCGGTTTATGCCAACTGCACTTAGACACCAGATGAATGGAAAATTAACACCAGCGATCATACTTCCCAA
>CBDVBU010000018.1:0-18873 GCA_965372295.1 uncultured Phycisphaerae bacterium | reverse complement strand
CATTGTACGCTTCTCGATCCGCTTGAAGTCGATGCTCTGTGCGCGAACACCCGCTGGCGGCGATAAAGACGGATACCAGTAGAACAAACATCAACCAGGCAGCCCCCGCAATGCGGTCACGCCATTTCATCAACGTCCGCAGAATGTCCTGCTCTGAGATTGCCATCTTGAAAGTATAACGGTTGACGGATACGAATCCTGACATCTATTTAAATAAATTCCTGGTGCTTCCACTATCTATGTCCTTTTGAACCGAGATTGCCCATTTGACTTCATAAACAGTGCTCCTGCACGCTACGCTTTCTATAATAGCATAATATGCGGTTCGATTTCAACTACTTTGACCGTCAACTCGGCTAACATTCCTGCTATAAAGGCTCAGGAATGTACGAATTTGTTGAGAATTCAGTATTTTGGGACTCTTTCAGCGTACCGGGATCTCGGATTTTTTAATCCAATTAGACTTTTCGCTGGAAGGATCAAATTCATATATTAAAAAATCTGAACCGACCGATGTAGGAATTTTGTCACTAAATTGAGAGATATCAAAGGATAACCGTGGCTTTCAGAAAGTCGCGTCGTTTTGTCTTTTGCATTGGTTCCTCATTTTTCTGGTGTTGTTACGAATCCGCCCAGTTCAAACCCCAAAGATGGTCGAGCTGGATTATACATGCCTTCGATTGGCAAGCGCACAAAAACTAATGGATCAACTTGATGTCTTTCGTGACCAAGGGCTTGAACGGATCAAACGACTCGTTCATCGTCCACGCCATGGCCCGTAGTAGAATGATTCGAAAGTAGGGATCGTTGAACGTGAAATAGTTATAGTCGGCACCCTGACCCTGTCGGCGTACTGGCCTGGATTGAATAGAGCGATACGTTCGGAATAGGGCGTGCCTCTCAATACACCCGGCGAACCCCCGCCCTGTGGCACCGGGTCGACGAGACCTCAAGCACGGCCGGATTTCTGCTTGTAGACGTTCTTCAGCCCGGCGGGGTAGTGTTTGGTCCAGTTATCGGGCATGGACCCGACCTGTGCGACCACACATGCGATGCGGCTATCGTGCGCCGCCCGGTAAATCACATGCCCGCCGCCCAAACTCGTACCCCAGATGCCTATACGGCCCTTATCCACCATGGGCTCACCGTAGACATACGACAGCGCCGCATCGATATCCTCCTGCTGGTCGAATGGATTGACCACTTCGCGGATGGCCTGTGCCTTGACGGTCACGTAGCCATCCTTCTCGGGCTTGGGCATCTCGCCTCGAACCACGAGCCGGCTGTCGCTATCGCCCCAGTTGCGGTAGTCATAGTTGATGACCACGTAGCCCGCCGCAGCGAAACGTGGAGCAATACCGGACCGCATCAAGAAAGCTTTCGTGCCGCCCCACCCATTGCACAGCACGATAGCCGGGAGTTTTTCGCCTTCTTTGCGGTCCCTGGGGTAGAGCAAAACACCGGACAAACGTGTTCCGTTACTCCATAGAGTTATTTCACGTTGTAGAGTGCCAGGAAAATTCTCGACTACCTTCTCTTCTTGCGCCATTGCGGCATGAGACATCAACACGCCGGACATAATTGCCATAACAGCGAAAAGGACCGGCATGCGTGTCCCCCTCAAGTTTCTCAACACCTTCATATCAGTTCTCCTTTCAGCCGACATTCTTTTGCCGGTTAATCAGTCTTCATCGCCTTTCCGGTCACATTCCGACTACTTACTTTGAACACGATATAAGTGTGTTTTGGTGCGGAGCAGCAGCGAGTTGCCCGCTACGGCAGGCGAAGCCCAAAGCTCCCCATTGAGTTCGTTGACCGCCAATTCGCGAAATGTTCGTCCAGGTTCTATGACCGTGGTCTTGCCCTGCTTGCTGGAAATGTATATCCGGTTATCGGCATACAGCAGCGATGCGCCGTATCTGCCGTCAAGACGCTCCGTCCACACCGTCTCTCCGGTCTTCGCTTGTTTACATATCAGCACACCCCTGTCGCTTAACGTATAGAGCAGCTCGCCGACAAGCACGGGTGAGCTTTCGTGCGACACGTCTTTGGTCATCTTCCAGACGACGTGTGTATCGGTTACATCTCCGGCGCCGCCTTGACGCACGGCCCATAAATGGGTGGCATTCGGGGAACCGCCGCAATTGATAAAGAGGAACCCATGGCCGCTCACGATTCGGGAGATGGGATTGTCGTCGCGGTACAGGACCCGCCACAGTTCGGCGCCGGTGCGCGGATCATGGCCTGTCGCGAGCAGGGCGCCGTTGCTGACTAACTGTATCCGGCCGTCCACCTCGACAAGCACCGGCGTGTGATAGGACTTGCGGAGATAGATCGGCTCAATATGGCCGTAAAGTTCCTGAGAACGATCGTGGCGCCAGACTGTGTTTCCCGTCTTTTTGTCCAATGCGGCAATGAACTGGACGTCCGTGCCCTCGAGATGCACGATGAGCAAATCCTCAAACAGAATCGGCGAGGAAACCGGCCCCTGCATATGTTCACAGTTTAAATCGTCACGCCGCCAGAGCACCTTGCCCGCTTGCGAATCGAGACAGGCTGTTCCATGCGTGCCGTAATGTACGTATACAAAGCCCTTTTCCACTACCGCAGAAGGCGTCGCATAAGAATTGTTTGGGTGAATTCGCTGGGGCTTTTTCGGATGAAAAACCTCAACGTCGTGGACGACTCGGCCGGTATTCAGATCAATGCAGACGGCGTAGAGAGTCCGGCCGTTCTTCGTGGCAGTAGTGAGCCAGACTTGATCGCCCCATACGATGGGCGTTGAGTGGCCAAGGTCATGTATGCGGGTCTTCCAGACAATATTTTCCGTTTCCGACCAGTTCAGGGGCAGACCGGTCGCATCGCTTCGACCATCACCGGTCGGGCCGCGCCAATCCGGCCAATTGGCAAAGGTCAGAGTCGAGTATGTAAGGAAGACGACGACAATAGCTATTAGCCGAGATTTTCCATTTAACTTCATAAATTCTCCTTTAAAATCCATGCGATTATCTATTCGGAAGACTTGATCTCTTTGATAAAAATGTTACGGTACTCGATAGGACAAGGATTCATCTCACCGAGGTTATCGCCATCTACAAAGATATGCTTCTGCAGCCTGATAGGTGCCGGCTTGGTGTTCATCATCCAGTCGTGATACTCGAAGTTATCATGAAGAACCTCACCGTCGTACTCGGCTGAGAAGGTCCGGCCTTTCATGGTCAGCTTGACCGTATGCCAGAGACCGACTTTCGGATCGATATGACGGACGTGAGGTTTCTCTTGGTCCTTGAGTCCCATTTTCCTTGCAGTCTCTTTCGGCAGAAAATAGTAACTTTCCAGGTGTCCCATACCGCCTCTGGATCTCAGGTTAAACTGCTCGGAGTCTCCGAAGCCCGGAATTTCCGGAATCAGTCGCCGGAAGTTGATGCCGCTGTCCGAAATCGTCGGCATCCTAAAATCGAGCATCAGTACAAAATCCTTGTATTTTTTCTCCGTGGTCAGGTCCGCGCCCCATTCCCTGAGAAGACCGTGTGACTTAAGCATGCCATCCTCAGATAGACCAGAATCTTTTGCCCTTGGGTGATAGTCGCCAGCCGGTGAAATCCTTGCCATTAAAGAGTGCAGTATAACCATTCGGCGGCACGTTCAGTTTTTTCTTTTCGTCTGCTTTCCATTCCTTAAATGCGTACGTTGCGAACTGCTATCGGGCCGTAGTCACCCTGGATGATAATGGGCCCCTGGGGAAACTGTTTGCGGTTCCAGTTCGTGCCCGAGGCGTACGGCACTTTCACATCTTCCTGGATGACCTCTCCGTTATGCACAACCTTGACAAACCTGGCGCGGGCCGTCTTCTTGCCGTCTTTGTCAAACCTCGGCGCCTGAAAGATAATATCCATCGTCTGCCACTCGCCCGGCCGTTTAGCGGCATTAACCCTGGGCGGAGAACCCTTGTCGATGTGATGGTACGTAGGCTTGCTCTCGGCCCGCGGATATACTCCCCCGCAATGTCCGGCCGTCGGCTTCTTAACTCCGTAGCTGTCGAGTATCTGGATTTCATAGTTGCCATGAAAGATTACCCCGGAGTTGGACCCCTTTGCCACCATGAATTCCAGGTGCACCTCGACATCACGGTAATCGCGCTGCTTAGTGACGAGGCTGGGGCACTTGCCTTCCTTGCCGTTGATCAGGACGTCGTCACCTGCCTTTCCGACCAGTTGCCTTATATTGTCCGGATTGAGCACGACGTCGCCGACCGCATCCCATTTATCGCTGTTATGCCAGGCGCTGAAATTGTTTTCGTCCGCACTGAGGAGTGGTGTGGACACCACGAACAGGATAATTAATGCAAAGTTTGCTGCTCTCATAGTAATTCTCACTTAGGTATAATTCCTTAGATTTCCCACCCCTTGCGGTATTTTTCACGCCTGATGAAGCGCTCCGCTTGGGGGTAGTTGGTGATCTTGAGGTTTTCAGCATCCCATGAAAGTTTTTTGCCCGCACGATACACAGCTATACCCAGCAGGACTGTCTCTGTGAGCGGGCCTGCATAGCTGAAGTTAGTGCCGGGCCTGAGTGGATCGTTGGTCTTGCACGCTTCAACCCAATCGTCCACATGGGAAGGCTTGCGCGGCACTTGGGGACGCCTGACGCCCTCGAACCTGTCTTCCGGGAACAGTTTGAACCTGCCGTAGTTGGCTATCAGCATCCCTTTAGAGCCGACGAAAAGCGTCGCTTCCGGCCAGTCCGGCATATTGTGTTCTTTTTGCAGGGCGGGGCGCTTATTGCCGTCGTACCATGTCAGATGCACCGGCGGCAGGCTGCCTCTGGCGCCGAAGGTCCATTTGCATATCAGCCAGCCGGGTGCGCTTTCGGTGTGGGCAGGTTTAGAGCTTTGTGCCTCTGCCGTAAGCGGGTATTTGAGGTCAAGCGCCATGAACGGCAGATCAATCATGTGGCAGCCCATATCGCCGAGCCGACCGTTGCCGAAATCCCACCATGAGCGCCAGCCGTCCGGGTGGTAGGTGGGGTGGTAAGGGCGAACCGGAGCCGGGCCCAGCCAGAGGTCCCATTTCAGATGATTTGGGATGGGCGGATTATGCTTCGGACGATCGCCGGGGGGCCATGCCTTATCGCACCAGCAGTGGACTTCTTTGACATCGCCTATGACCCCGTCCCTAACCATCTTCGCTACGCTGCGATAGTTGTATCCCGTATGCGCGCTGTTTCCCATCTGAGTAGCCACGCCGGTTTCTTTCGCTACTCTGGTTGCCAGCCGGATTTCAGCGATGTTCTGGCCGAGCGGCTTCTCGCAGTACACGTGTTTACCCATCCTCATTGCCATGATGCTGGCGGGGATATGTACATGATCTGGTGTAGCGACCACAACCGCATCGATGTTCTTCTCTTCGGTGTCGAGCATCCTGCGGTAATCGCTGTATTTCTTTGCCTTGGAAAACATCTTAAAAGCATCGGCCGCGTGTTTCGTGTCAACATCGCAAATAGCGACAATGTTCTCGCTCATGACGTTCCTGATGTCATCGAATCCTCTGCCGCCAACACCGATACAGACGATGTCCAGCTTTTCACTCGGCGGCGTCTTGCCGGGGCCGCCCGGCACGTGCCGCGGAACAATCGTAAACGCAGTCACTGACGCTGCAGCACCAATAAACTCACGTCTTGTAACTCTTGAATTACAGTTTGTCTTGTTGTTCATCTTTCTCATATATAGCCTTTGAAGCCGCCGGCGATCCGCACCGTCCGGCCGTCAAGCACCGCATTCATATGAGAGATCGCGCTCGGCAGGTCGGCGAGCTTTTGCCAACTATTGTCCTTTGGATCAAACACATCAACCCGTTTGCATGACCTGGTTGGCATCTTGTAACCGCCAAAGACGTAGAGCTTGTCGTCCAGCACAACGGTCCCAGCCTCCCACCGGGGCACCGCCATGTCAGGGAGCCTTTTCCAGACGCTATGAGATTCGTCCCCGGCCATGCAAGGCATTCCCATCATGGCGGCTGCAACAAATGCTAGGACAAATGTCTTGGTCGAATGTTTCATTGTTGTCCTCCCATTCGTTCAATGAAGAAACCTGTACGGTGTTTAGCGAAGAGGCGTCAGCGTTATGTTCTTGAACATGATGGGGACGCCTTCGCTCTGGAAACCGATGTATCCCTTGCTAATGTTTACGCCGGTCGCCTTGTTCTGGAGTTGGCCATTGATGGTAGCCTCTATGGTACCGCCTTTGCAGGTGATCTCGTACTTATTCCAGCCGCCGAGTTCCTTCTCACTGGGGTCGCTCATGTGCGGCGTATAGCTGATGAATCCGCCTTTTTCGGCTTTGTTTTCATTGAAAGTGTAGCCCATTCCGACGAAATCGCCGGCGCGTTTGTGCATAAGTTGGGCTTCTATGCACAGGGGCCAGATCTTTTCTTCGCCGCTCATATGCAGCAGGACGCCGCTGTTGCCGGGCTTTTCAGGCCATCGCCATTCGAGGACGAGTTTGTAATCGCTGTATTCTTCCTTCGTACGCAGAAAGCCTGTGGGATTTCCCGTACACCAAATCTCGCCGTCCCGGACCTTCCACACATCCTTCGCATCGGCATCCGCATCTTTCAGATAGATATGCCAGCCTTCGAAATCCTTCCCGTTAAACAGGGCAATGGTATCACTGTCCTGCGACTCACTTTCTGCCACAGTTTTGTAATCGCCTTCGATTTTCACCACGCCGAAGGGGATGCATTTTTTTAGGACCGATTTTAAATTACCCGGAAGCTCATCGTCTTCCATCAACGTCGCCACCGGATTGCCGACGCCAAGTGCTTTTGCTGTGCCACTGCCTTCTTCATACCCGGTGAGCATCACTTCACCATAGAGAAACTTGTCGACCAAAACACGTCCATTCAAAACGCTTAACATAGGATTGTCGCCATATTCGTTAATCATCATAACAATGACGAGATTTCTTGAGAAGAAACCGGGGAAATCATATTGCTTCGTTTCAGTATAAAAGACATGCTGTATTTTAGCGGATCCGTCATCAGTGCTTGTCTGTCCCTCAAACATCCCTTGTTCGTCGATTGACAGTTCGAACTGCAAATCAGCCTCTTCAATTCCATACTCGCTGATGAACGATCCGCTGCCTTTTCCTTCCCAGGTAAAAGGCGGTACCACGTTCTGAGCCATGCAGGGCATTGACATCATCACTACTGCAACAAATGCCAGAACAAGTCTTTTTGTCGAGTGTGTCATAATTTTCTCCTAAATCTGAATGAATATTGAATCAACATTACACATTTTAATGCCAATTATACATATTCTCAGTTTATCAGCAACTTCCAGCCGGATCTCCAAACTAATTCATTGTACGGAGGGTAGCGGCCTGCAAGCGTCTCAAGTCGGCCAGGTCAGCTTCATTTCCAGCCGTACTACCTTGTGTACGGTCCTTCCGATACTTCCAGACCCAATGCTCGACGTGTCCATCGGCAAAAGAAAAATCACAGCCGTGGCTGTGGCGATCGGCGGGTATATTTGACCAAGTATCCGCCGGCAGTGGATTAACCGTGAAACTTGCGTCATCAATACCCTTCTCGTGCTCGTCCAGGAACACAAATAGTCTCGCCGGATTTTGAATGGCCACGGCCTCGTATACAACCGGCTGTTCGGCTTGCGGTGCACCGAGATTGGCATTCATCGAATAACTCCGAGTGCGCTTCATGCCGAGCTCCATGCCGGCGACCGAGCGAACACGGGTTCTGTCAGCCGGGCAGCGATAGAGCTGCATGGTGCGGTTATAGTTGCCCTTGAAGAACGATCCGTTCTCAATCCGCGTTGTGTCGGGGTCGTGAGGCGCACTGGAGTCGCCAATCCAGGAGTTTGGAGTGCTTCGCCAAACACCAGTGATCGGTGCGGCCATGTTTAAAGGCACTTTGTCATCGTTGTCCTCCACATAAAGCTGCCAACACATTTGCAGTTGCTTGAGATTGTTGAGGCAGGCGGTGCGTTTACCCAGCTCCCTGACGCGGTTGAGGGCCGGCAGCAGTATGCCCATAAGAATGGCAATGACTGCGATGACCACCAAAAGTTCGATGAGTGTGAACGCGCCGTGACACCGCTGATTAATCCGCTTTTCTCGCATTTCGCTTAAGACCATTATGTCTCCGTATATAGTTTTTTAAAATTTATCAGCGATTGGTTTGAATGTCCCCGCTCTTTCCACCCTTCTCTTGGAGAAGCTCGGCAATATCGAGTCTTGCCTTACCCTCGGATATACGATCATAGCTGGTCCAATCCAGCGGCGTGTACCCGTTTTTGTCCTTGACATTGATATCCGCCCCGGCATCGATCAATCTTCCAGCCATCTTAATGCGGCCTAAAACCGCCGCCCAGTGCAACGGCGTTTCGCCATGTTCGTCCTCGGCCCTGACGTCGATATTGGCGCGTTGTTCTATGAGAAATTGGGCGACTTTGCCCTGATCGGACAGGACAGAGATATGCAAGGGTGTCGCCCCGGATGCGGGAATCCCGGGTGCAACGAGGGTCGCGTTAATGTCGTCTCCTGCGGCAATATGGCGTTTGACCGCCTTCAGGTTGCCTTGCGACGCAGCCGTCCAAATGTCCATAGTGGGCGGCTCCGTCGTCTGCGGAATCATCGATGCCGTTGAGGGCAGCAGTTCCACCTCGACAATTTCCAACCCCGACTGTTGGTCTAAGGTATGGCACCATAAGGATTCGACAACCAAATCGAAGGGGGCACTTGGCAGCTTGTCCTTCATTTCGTCCAGCGAAGGATCGAGCCGAAAGTCCTTAAGCTGGAGAACAACCTCAAAGTCTTGTCCGCTTGGAAACTGGGCCGCAGGTCGAATAGTCAGAAATCTGCCCGCGAATTCTCCCTTTGGATTTCTGACCGTTATGCCAAAGTATACCTTGTTGGTAGATGCAATGTGGCCGCGCACTCTCAAATTGGAATCGGGCTGAAGTATGACGGGCGGCGTGTCACCACGTGAAACCACAAATATCGCTATGTAGATTGTTGTTCCCTGGGGTGTGGTGTAGGGGAATGCTCCTAGTTTCGCATCTTGAGTGTCTGTTCCAGGTGACCACTTCCCGTGCGCGTCCAAAGGCCCGAGCTGCAATTGACTCTTTCACCGGCTGACCGAATCGGGAACCGGCACCGACAGCATTTCGCGATCAGCGGCCGCGACCACTCGGTGTTTGGCCGGTACATCGACGGTCTTGCCGTCGCTGAGCCGCTTCACCTGTACACTCCCTTCGCTGACGTTCAGCATCGTGGCGGCAAGTCCCGCCTCGACTTCGAACTGCGTCCCCAAAACTTCCAGCATGGCGGACCGAGTGTAGATGAGCATAGGTTTGCCCGCCGGTTGAGGCTTCACGTTGCCGGAGACGCTGCCCTCTTTGAGATGCAGCTTTTTCTGCCCATGATCCGAGAAGGTGAGCGTCGAGTTGCCGGAAATCGTGACGGTTGAACCGTCGTTGAACTCCAATTCGAACCACGAGCCGGGTGTCATTCCTTCGACGGTCCCGCCCGGCAGTTCTGTCCCTACGCGCAAATCGTGAAAGACCCGACCACCGTTGCCCGTCCATTGCAGAGACCCGTTCAATCCGGTGACCTTCGCAATCGGCCGTTCAGTGATCGGACGCACGAAGTAGAGACTTGTGGTCAGCACGATGACAGCAGCGGCGGCTATCGCCCACGGCCATCTGGCGAAACGGGTACGATGTCCTCCTATTCATGCTAAGCGCCTCGCGCCGATTGCCCGCCCAGCCCTGCCTTGCTTCCAATTCACTCCGCCGGCGTTCCTTTACCCGTTCCACATCCGCCACCGTGACCGCCTGTTCCGCCACTTCTCGAAGAAATGCCCTTGCCTCCGGGTCGCAGCGAAGCAAATTGTCAACCTTGGTTTTCTCTTCCGGAAGGAGGTTCCCGTCAAGATACCGTAAAAGAAGTTCTTGATTTGATTTTGCATCTTTCATGATTCTGTCTCACTTGATTCATCCAGCCTCAGTTCAATGCACTCCTTAAGACCCTGGTGCAGACGGGACAAGCGTTTGTAGACTGCATCGAGTCCTGTGCTGAGTTTCTTTGCAACATCGCCACAACTGTTGCTTTCGAAATAGCGCAATCGCAGCAATAAACTCGACTTCTCCGGCAGTGTTTTGAGACACGCTCGTAGGGCTTCCATCCGCACCTCGCCGCTATGAGCAGGCTCGCTCAACCATTCCTGTTCTAACAACTCTAAAATCTCCGGGTCTAAACCGGTCAACTCCTTTCGATGCCGCCGCAATGCGGTCACGCGATTTCATCAATGTCCGCAAAATGTCCTGCTCTGAGATTATCATCTTGGAAGTATAACGGTTGACAGACACGAATCCTGACATTTATTGAGAAGAATTCATAGTGCTTCCGCTACGTTACACAGTCTGCCTGCTTAGAAGCGATTCCTCTTGCTATCGACTACAGATCCTTTAATAACAAGTGTCGTCACACTTTCGGCCGGGAAACTATAAGTGTTATTCCTCACTCCACTGCTTACGGCCTGCAAATCTCTCTTTTTGGATGTTTCATACGCATCGAATATATTCGCCCCACCTGCCTTCGCAAAATGTAATTCTGCTTCCTCGCTCTCCGTCCCTGGATTCATCACTACAACTACTAACCTGCCCCCATCCGGACTCTTGCATCCCACTACCCGTAAAACCGTTGAATTATGCTCAACTTCGAACCGCCGATAGCCCGGCCGGATAAAGCGGCTGAAATTCCCCATCGCCGACAGACAAAAACGGAGCTATATTTCGCGTATATGAATGGCGTGATTGCTGCGCTGGTGCACGTCTACGGCTATTCGTATAGCAGATAAGCAGGTAGTACAGTCTCTCGGGCATCACGATACTTTGTCACCTTCATCAGCACCACGCACACTACATCCGTTTTCATCATTCTGCTCACTGCCTGACAGCGACATGAGATGAGGAGTGGGTAGTCGGACATGCCGCTGTTGTCTTGCATAAGGCATTCCTCGGTACGCCTGTTTACCGAACTCCACTGAGGGTCTTTCGGGCTCTCTGCCTGGTGCCATCGTTCCTTGATTTCTCAGCCACCGTTTGCAGCACTCCCCGGCGCTGGTCCTTGGAAACCCCGCGGATATCTTGGCCGGCAATTCGGACCATGGCCGAATAGGCTTCCTCGGCAACCGCCGGGTCCTCAGCGAGCGTTGTCAACAACTCCAGGGCACTGGCGCTCGGCGCTTCCCCCAAAACAGCGATAGCCTGCCGCTTCTCTTCGGGCCGCTTGATGTGGGACCGCACGTCCTTGACATTGGCTACCTTTCGTTCGTTGCTGAGCTTCTTATTGCCGCGTATGTACTGGAGGTAACCACGCAGACCCAGCACCTGATGGGGCATCTTCTCAGCCGATGTGGCCAACATCAGTAGAGCTTGCCCTGCCTCGTTGTCCTCAGGCCAGTTGTTCGGCCAAGTCGATAAGATCCGCACAGCCTCATCCTGGGCGGGGGGCTCAGCGCTCTCAATGGCGGATTTTACAGCCGCCAGCGCGTCGGGCCCGCCGATGATGGCCAATGCGTGCAGCCCGATCATGTGGAGCTCGCTGTCGCGACTCTGTGTCAGGGGTCGCAGGTGTGAGATGCACCTCACGCCGCAACGGCCACTGATCGCTAACAGGGCCTTTCTGATGCCCTCCCGTTCCCTGGAACTGTTGGTCTTTTGAAGCAGCTTGACGAGATTTGCCGTCTGCTGGTCTTGGCCGATGATGCCGATTGTCCGTACGGCCGCGCCGCGAATCTCGGCATCAATATCTTTAAGGCTCGACACGACCGCAGGAAGGGCCTCGCTGATTTGCCTCTGGCCGGCCAGTTCGATGAGAACCTGCTGCAGCTTGCCTCGTGCTTGCGGCAGGCGGGCGAGCAGGTCGGCATCCACGTCTTTGCCAGGCAGTCTGACCAGCGTTTCGGTGGCTGCTTGTGCCAGTTCGGCATCGTTCTCGGTCGCGGCATCGAGCAAGACCGGTATGCACGAGACATTGCCCAGGCGGATCAGGATGTTGATGGCCGTGATGCGCAGGTCCTTCGGGCCGCTCTGAGCCGCCTCATGAACGGTTGGTAGTACAGCAGAGTCATTACGGTCGGCCAGGGCCAACAGCAGCAAGGGGCGCCGGTCCGGACTTAAGCGGGCCAGTTCGACTGCCAATGCCTCGGTCACGTCACGGCCGGGAAGCTCGCGGGCCGTGCGCAATCCGATGCCGAGTCTCTCTTTGTCATCCGATCGCAACTGCTTTATCAACAGAGGAACACCGGCGGATTGACGGGCCAGAATAGCGCCGCGGATTGCTTCTAAATGTCTCTGGTTGGGTACGGCCGCCTGGCGGACCGTGTCGTACAGCTTGATGGCTTCGGCAGTCCTGTCGCGTGCCAGGAACCACTCCGCACATAGAATGCAACCTTCGGCCACCGCCGAACGAACGCCGTCCGGCGCATCGGCCAGGGATTGCGTCAGTGCCTTGGCTGCCTGCTTGCCACCGATGTGTCCCAACGCCACGGCGGCGGCCGATGCGACGCCGGCATTGGCATCGTCGAGTTTCTGCACGAGGGTATCGACGGCGTGGACATCACGACGCACGCCAATCGAATTGATCGCCCCAACAAGCAGCCGGCCCTGTAGCTTGCCCAGCGCATCGCGTAAAGCGGCGTCGGCGACGGGGCCGGGGATCGCTTCGAGCGCGATCCGGGCCCACGACGCAAGCTCCTTGTCCGCCAATAGCGGCGCAAGGGCGGGGACGGATTGCTCGGTGCCATAGATAGCAAGTCGCTTACAGGTGATGGCTTTCTCACCCTTGGGGGCATCTGACTGCAGCACGGCGATCAAGTCACGTTGTTTCACGTTCGCAGTCGACTGATCTTGAGCGACGGCCACAGCCGACGCAGCGACTATGATGAGAATAACACACCAGGAAAAATATCGTTTCTTTATTATCATGATTGCCCTCATAATTTTAGGTGGTTTCTTTCGAAAGATCGGACGCTAAATTCGCCATGGTTCCCGTAAGGCCTCGCTACGCAACCGGTTGGCCTGCTCGTCGCCGATGAATTCATTCTTCTTCGGGTCGTACTTGACCTTGCGATTAAGGAACAGGGCGATGTTGGCCGCATGGCAGGCGATATGTGCCCAGCACGCCGCCTCGGCGTTGGCCCGGGTCAGGGCCCGCGTCTTGACGCAATCGAGGAAGTCCCGCACGTGGAAGTCCGCCGGGTAGCCCGGTATCTTGGTCCCTCTGCGGAGCAGCAGCGATTGCGAACTCGCGCCGAACTCCGCATCGTCGCCTGTCTCGACCCAGCCGGTCTCGCCTTCGAAACGGACAGGACACGAACCCAGCGGCAGCCATCCGTCGTTACGCATCACGAGTTTGACGCCGTTGGCGTAGCGGGCGTGCAACTGATTGCCGACCGGCTCGTATTCCACCGGCGCCGTGTCGTCGGCGTCATTGGCCAACTGGCACAGGTCAACGCAGTGAGATCCCCATTCGAGGCACCCGCCGCCGACCAGCCCGCCGCCCTTCTCGAAGTGGAAGGCGTTCATGAGTTTGCGGGTGTAGGGTCGCCATGCGGCCGGCCCGAGGTACATGTCCCAGTCCACCTGCTCTCGGGGCGGTTCGGGCTCAGCCGGGAGCCAGCCGCTCATCTTGGTCCCGAGGCCGCCGGGGTGAGCGTGGAGTGTCTGAAGCGGACCGAGCTTGCCGGTCCGGGCCAGCTCAATTGCATAGGCGAAGTTGGGCAGGCTACGACGTTGTGTGCCGGCCTGGAACACACGGGCCGTGCGGCGAAAGATATTCGCCAGCGCCAGGCTCTGGGCGATGTTCTTCGAACAAGGCTTTTCGCAGTAGACGTCTTTGCCTGCCTTAGCCGCCATCGTAGCGGCCGTCGCGTGCCAGTTCGGACCGGTTGCGATAAGCACGGCGTCGATATCATCGCGGGCGAGCAGCTCGCGCATGTCGATGTACGGTTTGCAGTCTTTGTTGCCATTGTGGGCATCGACCATGTCCTTGGCGCGCTTGCGGTTGTCGCCCCGTACGTCACAAACGGCAACGCAATGCAAATCAGGCTCCCGCAGGAAGCAGCCCAGCACGTAACGGCCGCGACCGCCAATCCCAATCGCGCCAAGTGTGATTCGTTCACTGGGTGCCACACTGCCATTCTTGCCTAGCGCCGTGCCTGGAATCACTTGTGGCAACGCCAGGCAAACACTGGCCTTCGCTGCGGTTTTAAGAAACCGCCGCCGGTTTAGACCAACTCTTTCTTTGCACATACTTGACCTCCTGCTGAACAAAAATTTATGAGCCATCGTCATTAAACTTCTCATAGGCCCCTTATTTCATATCCGGGTACAGACATCCTGTGACTTCAATCCATACCAGAGTCAGTTGAGCGTGTTTATCATGCTCGATATCTTTAATTGAGGTTCGTTGTTTATAACCAACATCACTGGCCACACGTTTGGTAAGTATAGCTGGAAATCCTAACTTGTGCAAAGAGATTTTCTCGCCACTGATAGCACGCCGGCAGGCGGTGAAAAATAAGGCGAAGGCGAAGTTGACTTCTATGCCACATTCTTCTGAATGTTACCTTTCCAGTCCTGTCTACCCTTTAGTATCGCTGTATACGCTAAGGAGCACCAATTGGACGTTCAAGGGCTGGTAGCTTGCGGGACTGTCAGCCCTTCTTATTTTTTGGCAACGGGCATTGAATACTATTACGTTCCCAAAAAAGTCGTTATTCGGCTAAGAGAATGATAATTATCGGCTGCTATTAGGGCAAAATCAGTGTTTGTGGAGATGTTTTGGCTACATAATGTCACCGCGTTAAAAGTGGTATTTCTAAGCTCATAAAAAATGTGATTCGTCACTTTTACACAGCTTCTGTTTGCGGTAATTTAGCTCGCCACTCCGAGGTTTTTTCTGGTTTTTTCCAGGCTTCGTAGAGTTCGATTAGGGCGTGCCATGATTCTAATGGGTGTGGATGGTCGTCACCCAACTTGTGTTTTCTACCCTTCAATGCCTGGTCGAATAAGGACTCGGTCTCAACATACTGTTTGTTGTAAACAGCCAGTCCAAGTTACTCCAAGATATTCGCTGTTGTAACAGCAATTGGAGTAGCAAGTTACAAGTTTACGCAACTTTAACTGTCAAGAATTCTTTCAACCTTTCCTTGATCCACATCCATCACATACTGAATTCCACTGATTTCTTTTGCCTCAAGCGTCAAGGCTGCAATATCGTCCCTGGCCATATATTCCAGAGCAAACTTGCGACTACCAGCCATTAATTGGCGTAAGCCCTGGGCAAGACGTTCGTAGTAGGTGTAAAGTCCCAGGGCGCCAGTCGGGAGCTCTTCGAATTCATTATCCCCAAGCTCCTTTCGGAGCATACTTGCGGTTACAAATATTTCGTCTTTCGAACTGCCGAATCGTTCGATATACACCGGTATCTGGTGTTCATTAATCGTGCGCCCAATTGTTTTACCTACCATCGCAGCAGCTATTGGGGCACGAGCCATGCCAATCAGCTTCACAAACGGTGCACCAAGAGCAAGCCCTTTGAAGATTTGGTCCTCAAAAGCAAAGCCACCAGCTAAGGCAATTGCAGGCAGATACTCACCTTTGTCGGCAAGGTGTTTTGCATATTGATATAATAGTGAGTGCAGGTGCACGGGAGGAATGCCCCACTCGTTCATCATCCGCCAGGGGCTCATACCTGTGCCGCCGCCCGCACCATCGACAGTTAGAAGGTCGATTTTGTACCGCGAAGCAAACAAAACAGCCCGCGCCAGGTCAGCCGGACGATAAGCTCCTGTCTTGAGAAAGACGTATTTGGCACCGGCGTTTCGCAGCTCCTCCACCCGTTTGGCAAATGATTCCTCGGTTACCATTCCCACCCTCGAGTGTCTCTCGAATTCTTTGAACGCGCCTTGTTCAAAAGCCTTGATAACGATCGGGTCAGTAGGGTTCGGCAGAACCACATAACCTCGCTCATATAACAGTTGGGCCTTTTTGAGGTCCGTGATTTTCACTTCTTCGCGTAAACAGATCGTACAGAATCGGCATAATGATTAAGGTTAGAACGCCGGATAGCAGAATCCCTCCTACCGCGGCAATACCCACTCCGTTACGCATTTCCGCGCCGATACCTTTGCCCAAAGCCAGCGGGAGCATGCCCAAAACGGCAGCGATTGTAATCATAACTATCGGGCGAAATCTCTCGCTGGCCGCAGCAACCATTGCCTTGTGACGCGGAACGCCTTCCTTGACGTGAATGTTGAACTGATCTATGATCAGGATTGCATTGTTGACAACAATTCCGATCATCATAACGATACTCATCAAGACGAACATAGAGAGGCTTTCTCCCGCAATGGCCAGAGCCCAGAAGACACCTATTAAAGCCAACGGCAGCGTTACAAGAATAAGCCATGGCTGTTTGAACGATTCCAGAATAGCGGCAAGTGTGAGAATGACCAGTACAATCGCCACAAGGCCCGCCTCTCCAAATTCTACCTGAGCCTCCTTCATCACTTCAATTGCACCAGCAAAGAAATATTCATACCCAGGCGGCAGGCCAGCTTTTTCATCCACGGCTGCACTAAGTTCATCGACGGCAGTACCCAGAGGTTTCTTGCTTTCAATATTTGCCAGTAGCTTGGATATTCGGCGTTTGTCCTTTCGAGCGATCTGAATCGGAGCAAGTCTCTCCTCTACGTCTCCAAGGTTCGTCAGAAGTAAAGGATGTCCGGGTGCTCCAGGAAAAAGGAATTCCTGGACCTGACTTTTACCTTCTTTCTCAATCAACTTGACCACAATATCGTAATTGCGTGCTCCTTTTTTGAAGACGCCTGCCTCCAGACCCTCCAGATTAGCACGCAGGGTAACTCCCAGTCCGATAGCCGGCACACCAAGATCGGCCAAAACGGCACGTCGAGGACGAATCAGCAGTTCCGGCTTGCCTATACGAACAGTTGTGTCCGAGTCCCTGAATCCATCGATCTCATCGGCAAGCTCCTGGCTCTTTAATGCAAGTTGGTCCAGGGTGTCAAGCTCATCGCCTGAGATTTCAAACTCGATATCCGATACCAGACCACCAATGATCTTGGGCAGACTAACAGTTACAATACATTCGGGATAATCAGCCAGACGTGCATGTACCTCTGCCTGCAGGGCATCAATTGTCAAATCTCGCTCATCACGCTCAGAGAATTTCAGCAGAATCTGGGCCAGGTAGACTCCTTCTGATGACTGCCCGATAACCCCTTCCACCTTACCAATGGTGGTCAGAACATGTTTCAGCTCAGGTAAGTCTTTGACTCGTTCCTCCACCTGCCGTACACGAAGCTGAGTCTGTTTCAGACTATATCGTGTGGGGTATTCCAGCTTAATGGCGATCTGGGCTTTATCGGGATCGGTGAAGAAGCCAAAGCCCACTTTCTTAGCTAACGATAATGAGTGGACAAACAAGAGGACGATTATAAACAAGACTGCTATGGCAATGAGTCGGTTCTTCTCGTTGAAGACAAGCACTTTCCGATAGCCGTTTAGAACTCGGGCAAACATCCAATTCCACCCACGTTCCATTTTCGCCAGTAAAGATGAGGAATTCTCTTTTCTTGACTTGAGCAGTATGGAACAAAGCATTGGAGTCAAGGTAAAGGATATGAACAGCGAGACTACTGTCATGATAATCATCGTTGTCGCCAGTGGTCTCATGAATACCCCTATCAGACTGCCCATCATGGCAATGGGGAAAAGGACGACCACATTTGTGCCTGCACTGGCTATGATCGCATCGAATATTTCGCTGGCCCCCAGACGGGCAGACTCTTTGACATTTCCCGTCAGATCGACTCTTTTCACGATGGCTTCCATGACAACAATAGAGTTCATTACGAGGATTCCGACGGACATTCCAATTGCTATCAGCGTGGATGTGTTAAGTGTGTACTCCAGGAACTGCATAAAGAACAGGCCAATGACAATAGTCAGGGGCATTGTTATCACAACAATCAGCGTAGCTTGGAAGTTATAGAGGAAGAAGAAAAGAACGAGGGCTGTTAACGCGATACCCTGTCCTACATTAATCCAGGCACTTTCAACCGTCGCCTCAATAAATCGACCGTCATCGTCCACCCAGACCAGTTCTATGCCTCCCGGCAGTTCCCGGTTGAGCTTTGCCATGGCGTCTCTGACGTTGCTAACGACCCGTACGGCGTTAGCTTCGGCCTTCTTGACAATCTTTATTGCGATGCAATCGCGACCATTGATACTGGCCTTTTGACGAAGCTCCTCGGTCGTCATCTCAACATAACCGACATCACGGATGTAGCACCGTCGACCATTATCATTGAGAACCTCAAGGCTGGCAATATCCTCAATGTTTTCGTACTCGGCATCGAACTTCACCGAATACTCTGTCCCCCTGTCTATTATGCGTCCCGAAGGGATAGTTCCTATTCCTTGTTGTACCGCCTGCACCACATCCATGCTTGACAGTCCTCTTGCCGCCAGCTTCTGCCTGTCAAGCATTACATGGACCTCTCGCTCAGCACCGCCGATCAAATCGACATCAGCCACACCGGAAATGACCGTTATACGATCTCTCAAGGTGTTGTCAGCATAATCATACAGCTCTTCAAGTGATACATCTCCGGTTAGGGCAAGGGTGATGATGGGCATGGCATTTATGTCGAACTTCATGATCTTTGGATCTTCTGCATCCAGCGGAAAATCTGCTCTGATAAGGTCAAGTTTCTCACGCACGTCTGTGGCGGCTATATCTACGTTTACACCTAAGTTAAACTCAAG
>CBDVBU010000017.1:0-20295 GCA_965372295.1 uncultured Phycisphaerae bacterium | reverse complement strand
GGCAGACGATTGATTTGTTGAAAGCAAGAAAAAATACAGTCTTTGTTGTGGTCGGGCCTTTTAACGAGCACATGTTGAAGCCGGACAGCTACAAGACTTACCAGAAGATGAAAAGTGAAATTGAGACGTGGCTCCGGCAAAACAACGTTGCCTATTGTATCCCTCCGGTGCTGCCCAGCGAGCTATATCGTGATGCCAGTCATCCGTTGGGACAGGGATATGCCATGCTTGCGAAGCAGCTATTTGAAAATCAATCTTTCAAATCGACTATTCTCAATGTTAGCGGTGATTAGCTTGTCAAAAGGAATATATCATAAAACGAGTACTATACCGGGCATACTGATTTTGCTCACTGCGATGGTTGCTGCTTGCCCCGGACAAACGGAAAAGATGGGAGATATTGAGTTGAAGCTGAAAAAGAAAGCGGAAGAGTTGGCTCAGAAATATATGATTATCGATACCCACCTGGATGTGCCTTATCGTCTGAAAAAAAAGATGGAGGATATTTCGGTAAGAACGGCAGGGGGGAACTTCGATTATCCGAGGGCTATGAAGGGGGGGCTTGACGTGGCCTTTATGGCCGTTTACGTTCCTGCTGAATATGAGGGGACAGGGAACGCTTACAAGTTTGCCGATGAGACTATTGACATGGTCGAAGGTCTTGCCCTGGCCTGGCCCGAAAAGTTTGTAATGGCCAGGTCGGTTGCAGATGTGAAGAGGCAGTTTGGCCGGGACGGTATATCTCTCGCCATGGGAATAGAAAACGGATCGTGTCTCGAAGGCAATCTCGCGAATCTAAAACATTTTCATGGTCGCGGCATTAGCTACGTGACACTTGCTCACTCGAAGGCTAATCATATTTGTGATTCATCTTTTGATCCCGAGCGCAAGTGGAACGGCCTAAGCCCTTTCGGCGTGAAAGTTGTCTCGGAAATGAACCGCCTCGGGATGATGATCGATGTCTCGCACGTCTCAGACGATACATTCTATCAGGTCATTGAGCTTTCAAAAGCCCCTGTGGTCGCGACTCATTCGGCCTGTCGCCATTTTACTCCCGGCTATGAACGTAATATGAGCGATGAGATGATTAAACTGTTGGCTAAAAAAGGCGGCGTAATTCAGATGAATTTTGGCTCGATGTTCATCGGCAGAAAGGTCAACCGGCAATCGGCGCAACTCAAAAAAAGCTTGGAAGAGTATATCGAGGCCCACAATCTGGAAGGTCAGGAGAAAGAGGATTACATCGAGCAGTACAAGCGAGAGCACCCGCTGCGAAGGGTGCACGTTTCGGATGTTGCTGCGCATATCGAGCATGTGATAGAGCTGGTGGGGATCGATTACGTCGGCCTGGGCTCCGATTTCGACGGCGTCGGAGACAATCTGCCTGAGGGGCTGGAGGATGCATCCTGCTATCCGAACCTTATCTACGAACTCTTGAAAAATGGCCGCTCGGAAGAAGACATCAGAAAAATCTGCTCCGACAACTTTCTCCGCGTCTGGGCGGAAGTCGAGAGAGTCGCTTGTGATCTGCAATCGAGTCAGTGATTGCAACGTTTTTTTTCAATCAATCGGCTCAATGCTCCCACGGGACCGTCCACGAACGTGCCTCGGCCCCATAGACCTGTGAAACCTGCAGGCCGCTTGCCTGGGAGGTGTAGAAGAGCCGGCCGTTCGATACGATGCCGCCAACACACTCCCGCACATCCACACACGGCCCGGAGGATACCACCTTGTTACCGTCCGTGGTGTCAATCAGATCCATGTTGGGACCCATTAGGTAAGGCTCCGACATTGTGAACCGGGTGCAAGCATACTTCTTGTCGAAGACGGACCGAATCTTTCCCGTTTGCTTATCGATCAGATAGCTCGGCTGACCGGTAGAGCCGTGAGTGAACAGGAGATTGGCGCCGATTGTCACGACATTAACCGCCTTGCCGACCGGCTCCGACCGCCAGATTAACGAGCCGTTCTCAGCATCCATGCACAGCACATAACGGTTTTGGGTTTTCTCGGTCGGTGGATTGTATCCGCCCAGATACAGCCTGCCGTTTTCCGCGGAGATCGTACAGCCGGCAGTGACATAGTGCTTCGTCGTCAGCCAGATTACCTGCCCTGTCATCGGTTCGATCGCGGCTGTGAGACCTCTTGATTTAGGCTGGCCATTCTTTCTTTTTGGCGCATATCCGAAGAAGGTCGAGTAATAAAGCGTATTATCCATCAGGGCCAGGCCGGAATCGTTGCCGCCCGAGCCGAACTGTGAGAAATCGATGGTCCAGACTTCATTTCCGGTCTCGATATCCCACGCGCGCACGAAGGGCTTGTTGTCTTTCGGATAGTACGGATTGTTATGGCTGTAAATCCAGCTCATGATCTCGGTATCGTCGGCCGCCTCGACCGGTTCGCCTTTCTGGAGATAGGCCTTCTCTGTCCCCTGCGGCGCGTATTTACCGGAGCCATAGACGTAGATTGCAAGGTTCTTATGGATAACCGGCGGTTGCTGCCGGCTCCAGCTCGGTGAGCCGGTAAACGGCGCTTCCCAGAGAAGCTGCCCCGTGGCTGCGTCCAGGCAGCGCATCAAGGATTTCTCCATCCCTGCCTGAGGGACAAGCAGGCGTTCGTTATAGTAGATTGGGCTGGTAAAAGAAACATGCACGCCGGGCCAGTACCGCCGCCATAAAAGCCTGCCCGTTTCCTGCTCGACGGCGAAGATTTGCCCTTCGGATGTGTGCGTGTACATTCGGCCGCCCCCACAGACGGGTATGTGCTTGAAGGTGCCCTCGTAGCGTCGAATCCACTTGATTTTCAAGGGAGGTTTCAAGTCCTGATCGTTCGCGTTAGTACTTGCCAGATTGCCGAAATTCGTGAACCAGTCGTATTTTGCCTCAGCGAGGCTGCTTGTCAGCGGGCTTCTGGTCTTTTGCAGTTGAAGGTCTTTGGAGGGCAGCGGTGCTTTCCCGCCCGGTCCCAGGATATACAAATACCCGTCCTCGCAACCGAAATAGATCCGACCGTTGCAGACAGCCGCCGGAGCAGAGATTGCCTTTCCGAAGGCGGTCTTAAATGACCACACGTTATCGTTTCCGGACAGCGGGACGACATAAAGGCTGCCGTCCAGACCGCCATATACTGCCTTATCGCGAAGAAGAATCGGCGAAGCAATCGATGGATAGCCTCCGAGATATTGGGCCTTTTCCTTGCTGGGAGAATGCTTGCAGAATCCGTATCCCTCTTCGGGCCGGCAGCGGTAAACATCCCGGCCGCGAATACTGACCGAGCAGAAGCTCAGCAGTCCCGGACGATTGATCTCGGTGAGAGTTCCTGGGACGTGCTTGATTGCTGTCTGTATTCCGGGTAGCGGGATTATCTCGACTCTGCCGGTATTGTCTCGCCGGTGCCACTGCCGATATACCAGGCCGTCCTCGCTTATACTTAGGCCAAACGTGGCCGGCTTCTCCGAGCCTGCATAGGACGGTACTACCGCCATCTCGCGAAGCTCGGCGTGATTGCCTTTGTCTTCCAGACAAATTGCCGAGCCTGCCGGGATAACGAGCAGCTTGCCGTGGACGACAATGTTGCCTGAACAGCAAAACTGGTCGCGCCATGTCACCCTTCCGGATTTGTGCTTGCACCATTCTTCTCCGCTCCAGCGATCACCGTCGAAGCCAAGAGTCTCCTTGACGAAATCCCACATCCAGCAGACTTTGCCGTTGGGTTCGAGGGCATAGACTTGCGAACCAAGGGTAGCAAAATACACCCGGCCGTCGACAACGACGGGGGTGCTGAAGACCGGCTCGCCGCAGGAGATTTTTTTGACCACGTTTCCGCTGTTTTTATCCAGCACAAAATAAGATCCCGCCATCGTCCCGACGTGCAGGTAACGTCCGGCGATGGCTGGCGACGAGACGTTGTTGCAGTTGGTTTTGTCGGCTCCGGTATCGAACTTCCACAAAACCTTGAGCGTGGACGTATCTATACAGAAAACAACTCCTGCGCCGTCCACGACGTACACGCGTCCGTCCGCAACGACCGGCGCAGTAAATACGAAATCGGTTAGCGGAATGGCGCCAATAAGACCCAGGGGCGTCGTCACACTTCTGTCCGGCACGTTGCCCGAGTGCCGGGAATCGTACTTGAACTGCATCCAATTCTCCGCAGCGGTCGCAGTCGCAGCCAACGTTAGAGAAAGAACTGTCAACAGTGTTATTATTGTTTTTGGGATTCTCATTGCGTGTATCTCCTACTTTTCCATGTTTCCCGGCTTGTGCCGATATGCCAGCGCTCTGGCAAAGTAATCATCCAACAGTTCAATTTCAAATTCCTTAATCATCTCGTCCATACTGATCGTCTCGTGCTCACTGGAGATAAGGACCGAACCCAGGCAGCCCGGATCGGAGATTGTGACTTTGGGTCCGTATTTAGCTTTTAGTTTCCGCAGCCGCCCCCAGTTATAATCCAGATGAGCCAGCTCGCAATCCAGATTGACCCTGGCGACAGCGAAATCGAAGTAATTTGTGTTGGACGCGATAATCTGCCCCAAAGGATTGCGAATTTCAGACGGTGTAGCTCTGCCGGCAATAGCACCAACAAAATGGCACCGGCAGGAATAGGCCCAATAGCCCTGCATCAGCCCTCCGTGGTACATCGATGAAAAAATGATAAGGTCCGGTTTTGCCTTGGCGTATTTCAATCTCAATTCGTCGAAATTCAGGTCAAAACAGATCGCCATTGCGACCCGGCCGAAATCACACTCGAAGACGGGTGCTTCCTTGCCGCAGAGTATTCCCTTTTCAATTTCGCCGATCGTCGGATGATTTTTATTGTAAATGCCGGCGACTTTACCCTTTCGGTCGATTAAAACGCTCGAGTTGCGCTGGCTGCCGTCCGGCATTACCCGTTTCGCCGAATAGACGATATAGCATTTATTCTCGCGCGCGGTGCGAGCAAAGAATTGCTGCACCTGGTCTTTGCGCACTTGGTAATATTCCCGCAACTTCTCGGCGCCGAGTCCGCCCGGGCGGTCACACGCCTCCGGAACGACAATCAAATCGGGCCGGTCAGGCAGAACCCGTGCGAATTGCCTTTTCCAGTGGCCGATCATTTTTTCAACGATTTTCTGCGGTTCGGCGGCGGCAACCGAAGCCGACCTCGAGCCGATTGTGGCGATTGTGACATAGCCTTTTTTCTTGCCGCTGTTTTTTGTTGTGCTGTCGGCCCGGAGGGCATTTTCATATCCTGGAACAAGGCAGAGTAGAATCATCAAAACAAATAACCGCGATAAGGGCGTCTGATTTACGGCCAGGTTTCTCATGTGTCATTCTCCTAAATAAAAGCTGCTATTTCTCATGACGTCTGTCGTCAATAGCTGTTTGGGCGGTAATTTTATTGCCGTTGAGGGTGACTTGCCCGACGTGCTCTTCGATACGAATTCCGACGGTCTGCTTTTGCGAGTCGCCGCCTCGCGTGTCGCGAATGATGTTATTTTTAAGGATCAGATCGTTGGTATGTCCCCGGATGCGGATCCCTGCCGCTTCCCTGCCGACGCCGTTGTTTTCGATGACGTTTTCCTCCAGACGGTTGCGGTGGGCCGCCATGCCCAGTGTTTCGTTGCGGAAGAATACGCCGTCCCGGTGGTTCGAGCGGATAACATTCCGGCTTAAAATGTTGTCGGAATCTTTGTGCCCGATGGAGATGCCGAATCGACGATTGCCTTGAAGAACGTTATTTGTGAATAATCCGTGCCGGACCCGCCAGCACAGGAACAGACCATCGGTTCCATTATTGCGGGCAGCACAATTTCGCACGCGCGGGCGCTGGGAACCGCTGCCCGGATGGATGCCGAGATAGTTGTTGTGCTCGCTGATACAATTGACCACGGAAACGTCGTTGGATTGCTGAAAGCTGATTCCATCGCCATTGTAGTTACGCACCACGCAGTCTTCGATAACCGTACCGAAGGCACGGTACAGAAAAATCCCGGCGCCCCGGCAGCCATTCAAGTGGACGTTGGAGTCTTTATTGCCTTCAATAATGAGACCTTCGACTCGCGCCCCTTCGATGTGATAGCCGCTTATGACGGGGAAAACTGTTGCTGCTTTGGCCTTGTTGTCGACCATGCAGTCGGCCATCAGGGGCTTGTCAATCGAGAACGTATTGCCGTTTCGCCCCGTGATGCGGGCGACAGTGGTGTGGAATCCTCCTGCGCGGTCGTCCCAAATCGCAACGCCGTAACCGACCTCAAAGCCGGTTGGGTCCTCAATCGTGAACTGCTGCTCACCGAAATCGCCGTCAAGTGCCAGGGAGCAGACGACGCCATCAGCTTTTCGCAGGATGGTTTTGCCTTTTTTGCCTCTGACTGTCACATACGCACGTAGATGCAGCGAATCATACATCACATAGTCTCCCTCGCCGATCTCTACAGTTCCGCCCCCGAAGCCGGCAATATAATCGACTGCCGCCTGTAGTGCGCGGTTGTCGCTGCCTGTGATGTGAGCATTCTCTTTTCCGACCGTTATGCTCGGCAGCTCTTTCATCTCCGAGTGCATTGCTGTGGGCAATTGCTGCTCATCGGGTCTGGGAGAGAAATCCTTTTGAGTTTCTAAAGCGTGTATAATACCGACAGAGCCGACAAAATAGACTGTCACAAAAAGTAATAGGAAAAGATTGGTTTTCATTTTCCTGACCTCTGTTAAAGTGGAGCTTCTTTGAAATATACTTCAACGATTCGTTTTCCACGACGACTAAGTTAATTTGCCTTCAATTTGTTTCAGAATCCTCATAGATTCCTCAGCGATTGTTTTGCCGCCGGGTGAAAAATCAAATACTTCCAGGGAAATCCAGCGATTGTATCGCATATCTTTTAGCACCTGAAAAGCCTTCACGTAGTCGTTTACGGCATTTCCCGTACCGAGGTGTTTGCCGCCCATTTCCTGGACGTGAACGTGATGGATATTCTTGTCGTACTTTCTCAGCAGGACGTCAAACGGCTCGGTTTCGTCAACGGTATTATTGAAGTCAAATATCATCCCAATAGCCGGGTGATTGACTTGTTCGGCTAACTGTGATGCTTCTGCCAACGTATTGACAACGTCGGTTACTCTTTTACCTAAAGGCTCGACAAGAATTTCGATACCGCGCTGCTGAGCGTGGTTGGCTACTGCCGCCAGGCCATCGGCGAAATATTTTTTTGCCTGCTCAACGGAAATGCCCCTCGTATCGCGCTGCTTCGGAGAGCCGAAAATCATATAAGGGCCACCGAGGTCGCCGCAAAAATCGATCAGTGTATCAAAATACGCGACAGTCTTCCGGCGGATATCGGCATCGGGCGTCGTGAAATGCAATCCTTTTGGTGGCGGCGCCAGCAGCCAATGCAGGCCAACGCATTCGAGACCGGCGCCTTTCATTACCGAAACTATTTCTTTACGTCCTGTCGGGCTTATTTCCTGCACACCTTCTTCGACCAGAGTAAACGCTGCGATTTCGATTCCGCGATAACCGGCATCGCTTGCAATCCGGCATTGCTCGGCCCAGCTCAATTCAGCCATGCTCTCATTGCACATGGCGTATTTGAAACCGGCCCATTTGCCGGGTACCGCTTCGTTCTTATGACAGCTTAACGTCAACCCACTCAGTGCGGCACCACCCAGAATACTCCCCGACGTCTTAATGAAATCTCTGCGATTATAATTTGACATGTTTTTCCTCAACAATATTTAAGTCATTCCCCGAAATACATATTCCCAAACGAGCCAATCACGCACAGGAATTCTTCTATCATCTCTTGCGATGTCTGAAGATTATATCAGATTCTTTCAGCAATTGGAATAGTGATTAAAATTGACTGTTAGAACCGGATATTTGGGAAAGACGTGACGAAATCGTCGAATGATGTCATAATAACTGTTGATACTTGAAGACGAAAGGAAGGTTTGGAATGAAAAGTGTTTTGGATAGACGTGATTTCTTAAGAGTGATGGTTTTTGGGACGGCCGCGCTTGCGATGCCCAGATGTGCGAATGCCGGCAAGCCTAAGGGTTACTCCATCCCATTGATTGACCTGGCCGGCGAAATTCACCGCCAGATTATCGTTGATAAAGAGCCGGGCCAGTATCTCGGCCATCCGACGACGGTCCTGCTGGAGGACAATAAGACCATTATTACGGTTTACCCGAAAGGGCACGGGCGTGGGGCTATAGTGATGAAAAAGAGCACCGATGGCGGTTTGACCTGGTCGGAGAGGCTGGGAGTGCCGGATAACTGGGCGACGTCACAGGAAGTGCCTACGATATACCGTGTGATCGACTCGCAGGGCAAGAAACGGCTTATCATGTTTTCGGGATTATATCCTATCCGAATGGCAGTCTCAGAGGATGACGGCAGGGTGTGGACGCCGCTTAGTCCGATCGGCGATTTTGGTGGCATTGTAGCGATGGCCTCTCTTGTACATCTGAAAAACGGGGACTACATGGCCTTGTTTCACGACGACGGCCGTTTTCTTCGCGGTGCCGGCAAGAGAACGAAATTCCAGGTTTTCAAGACGATTTCCAAAGACGGAGGGCTGACCTGGAGCCAGCCGGAGGTTATCACAGAGCACCCGGCGGCGCATTTATGCGAGCCGGGAGCGATAAGGTCGCCGGACGGCAAACAAATTGCTTTGCTGCTGCGGGAGAACAGCCGGAAATACAATTCTTTTGTCATTTTCAGCAACGATGAGGGTCATAGCTGGACAAAGCCGGTTGAACTGCCCGGGGCACTGACTGGTGACAGGCACACCGGCAGGTATGCGCCGGATGGAAGGCTGTTTATTACTTTCCGTGACACCACGCATGAAAGCCCGACGAAGGGCGACTGGGTCGGATGGGTCGGGAAATATGAGGATATTGTCAATGGCCGGGAGGGGCAGTACCGTGTCCGGCTTATGGACAACCACAAAGCAGCGGATTGTGCTTATCCGGGCCTGGAATTGCTGCCGGACGGGACATTTGTCACAACAACTTATGGCCACTGGGTAGAAGGCGAACCACCGTTTATCGTAAGCGTACGTTTCAAATTAGAAGAAATCGACGCTAAAGCTCGTTCGATGAAATAATTTTTGTCGAGCGATCATGTCGATAGAGTCCGCCCCGATGAGCATTGTCTAATCTTGAAACGATTCTTCATAGAAATTGTATGGGGCCTCTTTCATGCCGACTCCTGCATACGTATTTTGGCCGGCATGATTAGATTGCTCGACATAGAGGCGAAATCCACATACGTTTTGCTCGTGCGATGCCTTTTCCTTCAGGAATTCGTAGAGCTTTCTGAAAATGCCTCGCCGACGAAACTCCGGCTTGACATAAACACTCTGAATCCACCAGAACAGGCCGCAGCGCCAGTCGCTCCATTCATAAGTAACCATGCAGCAGCCGACAACTTCATTTGCTATTTCGGCGACAACGTAAAAGCCGTGCTGCGGATTTTTGAAAAGCGTTTGCACGCCCTGTGTGACTATGGGGGGCGAGAGCTGTTTCTGTTCGGTTTCCCGTGCTAACGCGATGTTGAATTTAACCAGTGCATCTATATCTTTTTCTTGTCCGGTTCTAACCGACATGGCATCCGGCATTGTTTTCACCTCATCTCTTGAAGGGCTCAAAAGTGACTTCCATTCCAGTTAGAACATTATAATCAGAGATGGAAAATATTTCAGCAAAGATTCTATTTCCTTTTCCCGCGGGTTTTGCTCTTGATTTGTACGGATTTTGTTTGTATTTCGTAGTTGTGTATTTGGGATACGAGATGGGATTGTCTCTTTGTGTACCCATCGGAGAACATGTATGGCATGTAAAAGGAGTTTCACAGCACAAGCATCAGCGTCTGGAATGGACATCTGTTGAAGTCAAAAAAAATCATAAAAATTACGATAGTTATCATCATTTTGGGTCTTGTGTGTGGCTTGCTCGCCTATTTTTCCCCGCGTAGTGAAGAAAATTCCCCGACGGCTATGTGGTACAGTATCGTTCCTCCCATGCTGGCTATCTTGCTGGCCTTTCTGACGCATCACGTCCTGCTCAGCCTGGGATTTGCTATTGTTGCCGGTGGTTTTCTCACTTCGGTTCCGCAGGCTCCGTTAAGTGTCGATGCCTGGCTGCAAGGATTAAGAGCAGTAAGCGCCTGTGTCACGGATACTGTGACAAGCAGCACGAACCTTTTGATACTCTCCTTCATACCGCCCATATTTATAATGATCGAAATTATTATGGCATCGGGAGGGTTCCGGGGGATTATTGTATGGCTCCTGAAGTGGGTTAAAGGCAGGAAATCCGCCCAGGCCGCTACCGCTCTCATGGGGATATTATGCTTCATCGACGACTACACTAATGCCATAGTCGTCGGTTCGATGATGCAGCCGATTACCGACCGGTTTCGCGTCAGCCGGGAAAAGCTTGCCTTTCTTGTTGATGCTACAAGTGCGCCAATTGCGGGGATAGCAGTGGTCAGCACCTGGATCGCCTACGAAGTGGGCCTTCTTCGTCAAATTGCGGACAAACTTGAAATTGATAAGAGCGGATATTCCATGTTTTTCGATGCCCTGAGTTTTCGTTTCTATTGTCTGTTGATGATTGTTTTTGTTTTCGTGCAGATTCTAATGGGTCGCGACTTCGGGCCCATGAAAGCGGCCCAGGAGCGAGCAACCGCCAAAGATTTGCCCGAAGAAAACGGGATCCGGAATTCAGAACATACGTCCGGCCGAGCGATCAACTCCCTGGTGCCCTTGGCCGGACTTCTGCTCTTTCATGGTATCGGTCTCTGGTTTGACGGAACATCCAAACTAAAAGACGACATGCTCAAATGGCAAGCCGGAAGCCTAACGACTGTCGCAGAGAATATGTCCTCGAAACCCGTTGATATTGAAGCTCTTTCTCCGGGAAGCTGGGTCTATTGGCGAGAGGTTATCGGCCACGCCGAGAACAGCCCTCTGGTTCTCGCATGTGCCGCACTATTCGGCTTGACGCTGGCCTTGCTGTTCTCGCAGATGTTCGGATCGCTTCGCTTGCCTGTGATAATCAGTTGCTTCAAGCGGGGCGTTAAGCGTGCGATGGTTCCATTTGTGATATTGATTACCGCCTGGTCGCTTAAGAACTGCTGTGACGATCTGGGAACGGGGGAGTTTCTCACAACAATTCTTGCCGGCCGAGTTCCGTCCTATTTATTCCCGCCGATTCTCTTCTTTGTTGCATCGCTGACCTCGTTTGCCACTGGGACCAGTTATGGAACGATGGCGATTCTGATCCCCACAGCGATACCAGTTGCCTTTGCTCTTGACGGACAAACGTATGGTCTGACCACGATGATAAGCCTCGGAGCAGTGCTGGACGGTGCGATATTCGGGGATCATTGTTCACCAATCTCCGATACGACAATCATCAGCTCAACTGCCAGTTCCTGCGATCTGATGCGGCATGTTCGTACGCAACTGCCTTATAGCCTTTCGGTAGCGGCAATTGCATTAATCTTCGGATACGTCCCCAGCGCTCTTGGCCTTGCGCCCAGTTTAAGCTTTGCTTTGGCGATTTTAGTCATCGTGAGTCTTTTTATTGGCTTAACTTATTTCCAGAAAAAGAGTTAAGTTAATTCGCAGTGAAATAGAGCCCAAATCTAATTTTTGCCGATAGTATTCAATTCATTGTTTCAAATAGAATTCCTAACCTCATTATTATCCTGTTAAACAGCATTTTTGGTTTTTTTTCATTTTTTTACAAAAAAATCAAAAAAGACCATCAACATTTACCGATTCACAAACGCTGTATGAAATAGAAGCACATTTAGCTCTTTTTTGTAATTGTTGCTGGAAACCCGTTTTATTAATCTAATTTAATGGTATGGAGGTAGTGATGAAGACGAAACATTGTGTATTAACGATTTTGTGTCTGTTTTCCATTAACGGCATCGCTTTTGGGGACAGACAACTGGAGAGAGCTGAAATTTTACAGATCCTTCAGGAACTGACAAGCCAGCCAAGAAAGACCTGGATATCTGCCGGTACGATTCAGGCAAGCCACGAAGAGTACAGAGCACCGAAGATAACGAATACGACTGCGATCAGCACTGAAATCACAAAGGCGATCCAGGAATATCAAAACAGCCCGGACAGCCCGGACAAGCTGGAATTGACCGAAGAACTGCAAAAAATGAGGCTTGATGCAATCCCGTTTAATGTTCGTTATCGGTTATCCAACGAATACACCATGAATTCTACAGTTGTCGTAAAATTCGATGGTAACAGATTCTATTGGGAAATTAATGTAGATTCTCGAAGAGATTCTATAAAGCCAAACGCAGCTTTGGAAGATAATTTTATGACCAAACAGTTCAACCTTGAGTGGAATGCCAGACGTATCTTCTCGTGGGACGGCCAAAAGTATACGAGGTATTCACTGCCCGCTAACAAGGCAATGGTTGATACGACTAACTCGCTTCCACATGTTGTCAATGGCCCATTGACCGCCGGGATTGTTCCCTGGGGATATGGTCTTTATACGTACAAGAACCTGTCCGCAGCCGCATCCTCCGCGATAGAGAAGTATATCAATGGTCAAACGCAAATCCATCTGACGCTGAGTAACTCAGATGGCACAGAAATGTTCTTCGTGCTGGACGCAGAAAGGAATTACGCAGTAATTTCCAATTCAATAGAAGGCCCTGATAAAATCATCTCCAGACAATACGACAACTACCGGCTGGTCTCTGGGGTCCTGGTTCCGATGACGATTTTGATCGAGCAATACGATACCTTTACTAACGGACTCTTAACCACCGACTTCTGGAATTTCACCTCGATCAGCGGCGATACTCCTTCGATAGGGAATTTTAGCATTGATTACGAACCTGATGCGTTAATAGAGTACCGCTCTAATGTGACCGGCAAGCCTGCATTGTACCACTACTCATACACGGCCGATACGGATCAACTCTTAACTGAGAGGTTGGATTATGCCGCGTCCGAAAGCGTCCAAGCCCAGAATTGCGCGACGGCGGCGCTGAAATATGCCGCTTCGAAATTAGGCAGGGATTTGACTTATCGGCAGCTTGCTCAAATGGTAAATAGGTTGGGTGGGGCGACAAGTCTCGATACAATGAAGGATTTTGCGGAGCGTTCGGGTTTATATTGCCGGGCGGTAAGGACCGATGTTCAAACTCTTAAGGGCCTGAGTGGCTGCCAGGCTATTCTTCATTTTCCCAAAAGGGACCATTTTGTCGTGCTCGAAGGGATTGATGACGAGTACGCCTGGAGCGTAGACTTATCAAAAGACAAATTCTACTATCGAACTGACCTTAATTTCTTAGATATGGATTGGGCCGAGGGCACTGCGCTTTTGATTTCCGACCGTCCTATCCAGTTACAGGGTAACAGTACCGAAATTGCCGATAGCCGGCTTAGCAACATAATCGGCGGATCGGGCTATACATGCACGCGTTTGCTCCAGGAGTATGACATCATATTTTGTTCGAATCCTATGCCGGGTATCTGCTTAGGTTACTACGAGGGATACCTTAGAAGATACGGATGTGAAGCCGCCGATAGTGGTAGTTGTGTAACGGAAAGAATGGTCAGATCCGCAGAAAGCCCGTGTATAGTAGATCCTTATAATCCTTTTTCCTGTGATATAACAGGTGAATGGACCTTCTACTATATGAGGGCATGTGCTTAGCGAGAGCAATGAAACAAGGCAGGTGAGTATTTATAGTACCACCTGCCTTGTTTTAGAGTATTAAGTCATACAGGATTTTGTAATCTATGTTGATTCATTATAAATATCATCATACAATGTGTAATTATGAAACGCCCCTGTTTTACTCTTGTTGAATTGCTTGTAGTTATTTCCGTAATCGCTCTTCTTACAGCCATCTTAATCCCTGCGTTGCAGGCTTCAAAAAAGCGGGCCGAAGCAGTCATATGCGCCTCAAATATTAAGCAGTTGACAGTTGGCATGTTTATGTACGAGACCGATAACCAGAGCTTCCCTTTCGGCTTTTACGATACTTATACTCCACCGCCGGGAGGGAATTCTGGAAATTTTGCATTCGACAAACTCGGATGGTGGTGGTTTAATTATACATCTGATTACCCTCGGAGAAACAGGGGCGAGAGGACAACGCTCTGGTGCCCATCCAGACGGATAAAAGATCCTAAATTCGACCATATCCTACATGGTAATTACGGTGTAAACCGGTCGATATGCAGAAGTTCCGCTGATATTCAATGCAATAGAGAAGAGTTTGTTGGGACACCTTTGCGCGGCAGTGACATACCGCATCCCGCCCAAACCCTGCTGATTGTTGATAGTGGCTATAGTATAATAAGCTGGTGGCATGTTACGGATGTCCCTCCCGTTGCTCTTGACAGAATCAAAATAGAAGACACTGCTTATATCCCCGGGCTTGAGATTAATAAAGACAAAGACTTGTGGCCCGGCCAAAAAGAGGATGCCGTTAACGGTCGCCATCCGAACAAGACTGTCAACGCCGGATTTGTGGACGGCCACTCCAGCCGCACAAAGGCTAAAGATCTATTTGTTGAGAAAACAGACGATGCTTATACGAACAGAAGCCCCCTTTGGTCGCCTAAGTGAAATGAATTAAAAGGAGGCTTCTTTAACAATCGTTTTCATTTCATTATCGCTCAGATATTCAATTTCCATTGCAGACAGGAAGTCATATTCAGTGTCGCCGGCTAACTTTCTATAAGATTCAGTTCTTTGAGGAAGGTTTGTTTTTGGATCTACGAAAACTCGCCATTTGTTAAGCACCGTGGATCCAGCGTAAGTTCTTTCATGCCATATCAGGTCGTATATTTCAATGGTTTTGGTAACAGTTTCCAAATCATCATCTCCAATGCGATTCCATTCGATATCATCGGGAAGCAAAGATAGATCAGCAAATGGAACTAAACCTAAGAAACCGGCCATCATCTTTTCAGTCTCAGTAATCGTTTCAGTCGGCAGTTGTGACATCTCAACAGAACCAGTATTAAAATGTTTTACAATCCTGACCTTATTTGTAAGGTCTAACAAAACCGACTCTTCTCCTGTCTTAGTCATATAGATGTTCGATGAACGTGATACCCATCTTTTTTGTACAGGTTCCGTTTTGCCTGGATTAAAAGTTGCGATGTATACGTTTTTGGTGTTCTCAATGGCTCTGCAGATATGTTCTACGGTTACTGCTTTTGCTGTCGGTGCATTGAACAACAGGGCAAGTCCTATCACAATAACAGCGGCTGCGGCAAGGCCGACTTTGTGCAACGGTTTCAAATTCAATGCTGGAGCATTCTGTTTAAGTCGTGCGGTCAAATTGATGGTTTTCGGTTGCTCTATGTGCAAATTATCTTCGGTACCTGCCATTTCCGAGCTTATCGTAAAGCCGGTATCGGGTTCGAATTCACTGTATGAATTGATTTTAGCGGATTCATCTATATTGTAAATTGTAATTACATCAGATTCAGCCCGCTCAGCAATATTGGAGATCGTGCGATGAAGCTGTTGCATTTTGGCCAGACATTTCGGGCACCTGCGAAGATGCGAGGTAAGTGATTCTCCGAATTCAATATATTGGTCATCGGCCGGATCAATCCCGTAAGGCAGACAGTAATCGTAAATATCAGTGGCTGAGACCGACTCGCAAGGGAATCCGTTTTGAAGTGCCCCATTGAGCAATAATTCTTTACGAATGCTTTCACGGTGGAGATATAGTTGTTTGCGGCAATTAGAACAGGTGCAAAGGTGCTTTAGTATTTCAGCGTTTGTTTCGTGGAAGGCCATTGACACGATGGCCGGAATGGCAGCCTGGGCTTGTGAGCAGCTAAATTCATCTTCAATCGGCTTGTCCGCCAGGAGCTGGCCTAAGCGGCACAAATTTTTGTGAGGAAGGTGCAGATCCAGCAGGATTTGCAAATCGTCGCGGCAGGCTTTGCATTTATCGAGGTGGGTGGTTATCGGCGTTGGAATCCTTATCTGTAAAACCGGATCAGCCAGACTGGCGAGAAATGGTTTTACGGTATCGCATTTTACCGGTTTGCCTATATACTCGAAGTGAAGTCTGAGAAGGGTGCTAATAGCTGAATCTTTATGGCTTTGCTCACTTTCAAATCTCTCGTCTGCCTGTACAAACAAATCTTTCAAGTTGTCTATCTCTGTCTGGCAATTCCGGCATTGCTTTATGTGTTGCAAAGCACCTTCAGGGATGCCTCCTCTGGTTTCCTTGCTAAGGAAATCATAGTAATACAATCGGGCATTCGGACAATTTATGTCGGGATTATGTGAGATCATATGGTATCATCCTCTTTTTTAGGGACAAATTCGCGCATTTTCTTTAACGCGACAGAAAGATATCGAGAAACATTTCTTTCATTAACATCCATTTTCTCTGCCGTATCTGTAATACTGAGGCCTTGGCCATACCGTTGGACGACGACTTCAGCTTCACGTTTGGGTAAACGACTTTCAATTAAATAGAACATTTTTTTGGTGTTTTCCGTTTGGATAGCAGTGTTTTGGGGATCTTTCGGTATTACAAAATATTTGCGGTATTCGGCATACTTTTGAATGTGATCTTGATGACACTTTATTTGGCGGGAAACATCTATAACGTCATTTGTGACAGCCCTGTACAGATATGCTCTAATATCCTGGATGCCTAAAGGAATTGGCTTATGGACGATAGACACAAAAAATTCCTGGAAAATATCATCAGCTTTGGACTTGTCTTTAACGTTAAAATGAATTATAGCTCGAATTTCATCGCCATATCTATCAAAGACTTCCGCAGCTAATCCTACTCTTTTTCGGATTTCCGTTCTATTCGTCTCGCTGAAAATGGCGCCTTTTTCCAAGTCAGTCATTCAAGCTCGCCCAATAACCTAAAATTGAATAGTCAACGTTCAGCAGAGCAGCTTAGCTTCATCGTAGATAGTAATATTAAAATAGAACCTGATTATATGACCGATAATGTATAAAGTCAACTTAAATAAATAAAAGAAAACCATATATGTATATAGGCGTATCTTTCATGGTGTTTATGGTACGTATGTCTTTGTGCCGGATTCACGCGTCATATGTTGTACAAGTGGTTCTTTTTTGCAATCGAAACTTACTTCCAAAGACAGTTTTTCCGGTAATTCTTCGAGAGTCTCGATTCTATGTGAACCGAAAAAGAGAATTCTTTTCGTTTTGTTGCCGTTAATTTGCAATGGAAGTTGTTTGCCAACCTTACCCCTGTCCTGTAAAGCTATTTCTTCTCTTATTTCGTCGGATATATCACTAATTTCAAAATTCAGACTTTCGTGCAGCACTTGCACGCACATCACATTGCAGGGTCTGTGGCCGCTGTTCACTGCGACAAAACTGCCTTGTATATATCTGTACGAAGGTAAGTCGCACGGTTCTACCTTGATTTGAGCATGGGTAATGTCGGGTTCCGCTTTGGAACGAAATAACCTTTTCATTAGGAATATTATATATATGGCTGCCGCCGCTGCCCAAATTGCGGTTATGGGTATTGCGTGCTGCTTAAGCAAAGGCCATAAAGATTTCGCTAACCAACGGAATATCTGTTCTAAATTTGCGAAGCTCATGATTATATTTAACTTAAGTTTGACGCTGGCGTCAATTTTTGCTTTCAAAAAACTTAATACGGTGTAGGGGCGGTTCGCGAACCGCCCGTACTTCCGCCGGCGTACCGCAGAGAACACCGAGCACGCGGAGAGGAAAAATAAATAAATTATTCTCTGCGATCCCCGCGATCTCTGCGGTAAATTCTATAGCTCGTATGTGCCCGGTAACATTTCTGAGCTTTGCTTTTGATTAATATTACATTGGTCATTCGGCCATATTTGTTTTTCCCGTTGGTATGAGCTTTTCTACCGGCGTTTTCCTCGCCTCTAAAATCGGAAAAGGCAGCCGAACATGTAAACAGGGCCGCCGAAGTCAAGGCCTGAATCCTCCTTATCGTAATGATATTGGACCTCGAACTGTAACTCGAAATTTGATGCGACCGGGACCGTCAGGCCCGCCGTGACAAAGGGAAACAAGCCATGGGCAAGTGTATCTCTGCCATCAACGGTTTCAAGGTATGTATAGAACACGCCGGGGATGTACGGGTCTTCATAGGTTTCATAATACTCGTATTCCCATGAATCGAGAAACCAGAAGTAGCCGATGCCCGCTCCAACGTAAGGCTTGAGCCGGCTACTGTCGCCTAATGGATACAAACGCCCGGCAAGACGGAGATCGAATAGGGAGTAATGATCCGTATAAAACTCTTCAATCAGCACACCGTCATCGAAGCCTGCGTATTCATCGTGATAAGAGCCAAGTGAAGAGCCACCGAATGTTAGAGCCAGATCGAAGTAGTCGTTGCCGAATCGTGGGCTGGCGAGCTCCAGCTCGAATCGAGCACGTGTTGTTTTATCGAAGTCGGTGGGGCTATCCATAGTTTGGGCTCCCACTTTGAATCCAATGGCGGGGCCGGAGCCTCCGGCGAAACATGTGGTCGCCCAGCAGAGCAACATGATCGCCGCACATATCCGGATTCCGCAACGATTAGCTAAGACGATACGTTCGATGGAAAAACTGTGGATTAGATTCCGGCTTGGTTTTTGCCCCCATCTGTAGATAGACTTTATCTGTGCCATTTTGTCGAACTCCTTCAAAAAATTTGAAGCACGTGAAAGACTGTAAATTAACGTGATTGTCTTCTCTACTTATAATAGGCACAAAGATGTGTCTTGGTAACGGGCCTTGTGCAGTTATGCTCACGTTTTATACCTTACCAATGTTCCAGGTAGCCGCAAAAAGGTAGGTGTGATTCGTTATTCGCCGGATACGCTTTACGCTGTGCCATTATCTTGTGGAATTCTATCGCAGTGACGATAGAATGGCCCTTTTTAAGGTGCAAAACGGTGAAAGGTGTATTTGATAAAAAGTTGACAAATACTTTACATGGCGTTCGTCCGCTGTATGGCGCGGCGTTCATGATGGCTATCAGCCTCAGCGCGTGGTGGACGACTATGCCCTTTATCGTTCGCAATATCGGCGGCTCAGAAGGCCACGTCGGTTACGCCTGGGCTGCAAATATGTTTGGTTACCTGGTTTGTCTGCTTCTGGCGGGCGCAGTCCTGGGTCAGCACAATCCTAAAAATACTACACGCACCGCCGTGGCCATTACCGTTGTATCGGTACTGGCAATGAGCGTTGTGGTTTATGCGATGTTGTCAAAGGATCTGGTTGGTAACCTGGTGCTGATCTGGATCGTAATTGCTGCCGGTACGGTGGCCGGAGCCGCCATGTCACTGTTCTGGCCTTTTCTTATGAGCTGGGTTTCCGAGGACTTCGAAGGTCCCGCCTTGAATCGCCGGCTTGGAACCTACAACGGCGCCTGGTCCGGTGCGGCTATAATAGGCCCTTTGCTCGGCGGTATTATGGTCGAGACAAATACGGTGTTTCCAATTGTCTTTGCTACCTGCGGCATGATTGTCTGCTTTCTATTTCTGAGCGTTGCAACTGATGGCTCTATCCATGCAACTTTGTTTGGTGACGAGGACGCTCAACCCGTAGTTGGTTGTGAAAACAGGGCCGCCCTGATGCGGTTCCGATGGATGGCGCGTATCTCTCTGTTCAGCTCATGGGCCTGCCTGGGCGTAACTCGCTCTCAGTTTGCTTTGCTTTTTACCGACATAGGTTTTTCCGAGACATGGTTCGGGATAATGGTCACGATATTCGGCGTCTGCAATTTCACAGTGATGACGGCTGCCGGCAGATGTGCCTTCTGGCATTTCAAATCCACTCTCTTGCTTGCAGTCCAGGTGCTGCTTTCCGCTTCACTTGTGCTGATTATTTATGGCCGATCGTTGCCGGTATTTGCACTGTCATTTGCAGTCATGGGTTGTGGTTTCGGTTTTGCCTACAGCTCGCACCTTTACTACGGCGCCTGCGGTACAAAAAAACGCTCGGTACAGATGGTGATTCACGAAACCACAATCTCTATCGGGATCATAGTCGGATCAGGCGCCGGCGGATACTTCGCAAAAAACGTTGGTCTCCACTGGCCTTACTGGTTCGCCCTGATCCTCCTGGCAGCCGGCTTTGTTATCCAACTGATTCTACTGCTGAAAGGTAAATATACGCGATAAGCAGCGAAATAATGCTAAATCAACAGCTTTTTAAAGATGTTGTATATAAAAATAACTCAAACTGACTGTTTGTAAGCCGAATGATATGGTAAGTTGTTCAATGACAACAACATAACCCAATTTGTCATTCCCGC